>JANOJI010000166.1:0-7533 GCA_031408175.1 Ilumatobacteraceae bacterium | reverse complement strand
GTAGTTGATGCACACCTTGGTCGTGGAGGGGGCCGGCAATCCTTGAACGTCGCTGATTCGCACCCGGTCGTATCCGTCGTCGTGCAGTCGGATCGAGCCGAAGTCGGTGACGACGTCGGGATTCAGATAATGCGGGTCGCCGATCTCGTAGAGCAGCTGCGCCGTGACGGTGCCGACGCTGACCAGTCCTCCGGTACCCGGGTGCTTGGTGATGACACACGAGCCGTCGCGATCGATCTCGGCGAGCGGAAAGCCTGGTGGCCGCATCAGATCGGGGATCTGCTCGAAGAAGCTGTAGTTGCCCCCGGTCGTCTGGGTGCCGCATTCGATGACGTGCCCGGCGACTACGGCACCGGCCAAGGCATCCCAGTCATCGTGCGCCCAGCCCCACCACCACGCCGCTGGGCCCACGACCACCGATGCATCGGTGACTCGTGGACAGATCACGACGTCGGCGCCCGAGTCGAGCGCAGCAGCGATGCCCCAGCCACCGAGGTAGGCATTGGCAGAGACGGGTGCTGCGGTGAAGGGCTCACCGGTGTCGAGGTTGTTCAGCTGGCGTCGCAGGCCTTCGATGCGCGACATCAGATCGTCGCCCTCGATGTGGGCAACGTTCACGGCGACACCGAGCCGATCGGCGATCTGGCGAACTCTGTCGGCGCAACCAGCAGGGTTGAGGCCGCCAGCGTTGCTGACGACTCTGATCCTTCGTTCGACGCATGTGCCCAGCACCTGCTCCATCTGGGTGAGGAATGTCGATGCGTACCCGAGGTCGCTGTTGCGGGCCCGCTGCTTGTGCAGGATCAGCATGGTCAACTCGGCCAGCCAGTCGCCGGTGAGGACGTCGATGTCGCCGCCCTCGACCATCTCGTTCGCCGCCGAGAGTCGATCGCCGAAGAACCCGCTGCAGTTGGCGATGCGGATCGGGCGATCGCCGGTCACGATGATTCGATCCTGACCAGTGGTTGCCCGGAGTCGACCTGCTGACCTGCCTTGACGAACACCTCGACAACCGTGCCGGCAGATGGCGACACGACCTGATGTTCCATCTTCATCGCTTCCATCGCGAGCAACGCTTGACCGGCCACCACCGCATCACCGATGTTGACGATGACCCTGAGAATCGAGCCGGGCATCGGTGCCACGGTCGACCCGGCGCGGCCGGCGTCGTCGGGGGGCGCATAGCGAGGTGGCACGGCGAACCGGTATTGGCCACGCGACACGAAGACCACATCACCGTCGATCTCGGTCTCGATGAAGTTCAGCGCCGGCAGCCATCCTGCAGCGATGGCGACACCGTCGACGGACGCCTCGGAGATGGCGCCGGCACGGTTGTACGCATACTGCACGTCGTGAGATCCGACGCGCACGTGTTGCAGTTGACTGGGATTGTTGCGCCAGCCGGCGGGAACGTGTGTCAAGGTCGCACGTTGCGCACGTGCCCATGCCAGCGCCGCGGCGGCAGCGAATGCGGGTTCGATCTCGGGTTCCACCGGAGGGTGGCGATCGAGCCACCCCGTATCGGTCTTCTCCCAATGGTCGGCGAGCCGAGGAAGGAGGCCGAGCAGTTGGGAGCGGTTGGTGATGGGGCCGATCAGGTATACCTGACCGAGGGCGCGTTGCAGTTTGTTGATCGCGCCGGCACGCGTAGGCGCGTGAGCGATGACCTTGGCGATCATCGAGTCGTAGAACGGGCTGACGACTGAGCCGCTGGCAACCCCGCTGTCGACGCGTACACCATCGATGTCCGCGAACTCAATCCGCCGGAACGTGCCGGAACTCGGCAGGTATCCGTTGTCGGGGTCCTCTGCACAGAGTCGAACCTCGATGGCGTGACCGGTGATCGTCGGATGCAATGCCGACTCGGGAAGGGCCTCGCCACCCGCGACCAGCAATTGCAGTTCGATCAGATCGAGACCGGTGATCATCTCGGTGACCGGATGTTCGACCTGCAGGCGAGTGTTCATCTCGAGGAACGAGAACGTGCCGTCACCGTCGACGAGAAACTCAACCGTGCCGGCGCCGACGTAGCCAACGGCACGAGCCGCGGCGACGGCTGCGGCGCTCATAGCTGTGCGCAAGGGCTCGTCCACGGCAGGTGAGGGTGACTCCTCGATGATCTTCTGATGTCGACGCTGCACGGTGCAGTCACGCTCGAACAACGACACGGTATTGCCGTGCATATCGGCGAACACCTGAATCTCGATGTGTCGGCCGCCTTCGACGAAGCGTTCGACGAAGACTGTGCCGTCACCGAACGCGGCAGCGGCCTCTCGCTCGCCGGAGGCAACGGCCTCGTCGAGTGCAGCCAGGTCGCGCACGATGCGCATACCTCTGCCGCCGCCACCTGCCGAGGCCTTGACCAGGGCGGGAACACCGATCTCGGCCAGCGACTCGACGGTGCTGTCTGGCAGGACTGGGACGCCCGATGAGCGCATCAATCGCTTCGCTTCGATCTTTGATCCCATTGCTGCGATCGCGGAGGGCGGCGGACCGATCCACGTCAACCCGGCGTCGATGACCGACTGGGCGAATGCTGCGCTCTCGCTGAGAAACCCGTAGCCGGGGTGGATCGCATCGCATCCGCGCGCGAGTGCGGCGGCGATCAGCAGGTCGCCGCGTAGGTAGGTCTCGCCGGGCGCATTGCCGGTCAGCGGCCACGCCGTGTCGGCTTGACGCACATACGGCGCTTGCGAGTCGGCGTCGGAGAACACGGTAACCGTGCCGATGCCCAGCCGACGGCAGGTACGGATGATGCGACTCGCGATCTCGCCGCGGTTGGCGATGAGCACGCGCTCGACGATGCGCATCACTCCGCTGCCTTGAACTGGAAGAAGGTGACCAGGTTGCCGTCGAGATCTCCAACTGCGAACTCGGTGGCACCCCACGGCTGTTCGGTGAGTGGAGCGTTGGGGTGAACGATGCCAAGTGGTAGGCAGTGTTGGTACCAGCCTTCGATGTCGATAGCACCGAGACGGATCATCGTGTCGCTCTTGTGAGGGGGAATGCCGCTGGGGCCCCAGAAGTGGATGTACACATCGTCGCGACCGACGATGCCGTACTCGGTCTCGATGTGGTGGATCTCGAAGCCGAGCATGTCGCGGAACCACGCTGCGCTCAGGGCGATGTCTCGTGCCGGGATGATCGGTACGGCAGAGACGAGTCGATGTGTCATCGCATCACATCCGGTACACGCCGTAGCCGCGCGTGCCTTCGATGGGTTGGTTGTCGATCACACTCAGGCACATACCGAGCACCGTTCGAGTGTCGCGTGGATCGATGATCCCGTCGTCGTAGACACGTCCGGTCATGAACAACGCGAGTGACTCGCGCTCGATCTGTTCCTCGACCTGTTTGCGCAATGCCTCGTCGGCCTCTTCATCGAAGGGTCGACCCATCGAGGCAGCAGACTGCTTGGCGACGATCGACATGACACCGGCCAACTGTTGCGGCCCCATGACGGCAGTCTTGGCGTTCGGCCACGCGAACACGAACCGCGGCCCGAACGCGCGGCCGCACATGCCGTAGTTGCCGGCGCCGTATGAGGCCGCCATATGAATGGTGAGATGTGGCACCTTGCTGTTGGTGACAGCGTTGATCATCTTGGCGCCGTCTTTGATGATGCCGCGCTGCTCGAAGTCCTTGCCGACCATGTAGCCGGTGGTGTTCTGCAGGAACACGAGCGGGGTGTCGATCTGGTTGGCGAGTTGGATGAACTGCGTGGCCTTGTGTGCCTCTTCGCTGAACAGCACGCCGCGATGGTTGGCGAGGATGCCGATGGGATAGCCGTGCAGTTCGGCGAAACCGGTGACCAGCGACGAGCCGTACAACGGCTTGAACTCGTCGAAATCGCTGTCGTCGACCAGGCGGGCGATCACGTCGCGCGGATCGAACGGCACCTTCGGGTCCACCGACGGGATGCCGAGAAGATGCTCGGGGTCGAGTCGTGGCGGCCTCCCCGCTCCGCGCGGGCCAGGACCGCGTTTGCGTTGGTTGAGCCGTCGAACGATCTGGCGGCCGAGACGAATGCCGTCGAGTTCGTCGATCGCGAAGTAGTCGGCAAGCCCGCTGACCCTGGCGTGCATCTCGGCGCCACCCAGAGACTCGTCGTCGCTCTCCTCGCCAGTGGCCATCTTGACCAGCGGAGGACCACCCAGGAACACCTTCGATCGCTTCTCGATCATCACGATGTAGTCGCTCATGCCCGGCACGTAGGCGCCACCAGCGGTGGAGTTGCCGAAGACGACGGCGACCGTGGGAATGCCTTCGGCCGACAGTTGGGTGATGTCGTGGAACGCCTGCCCGCCCGGGATGAAGATCTCGCTCTGCGTCGGCAGATCGGCGCCGCCGGACTCGACCAGGTTGACGACCGGCAGCCGGTTCTGGCGGGCGACCTCGTAGGAGCGTAAGGACTTGCGCATCGTCATTGGGTTCGACGAACCACCCCGCACGGTCGGATCGTTGGCCATGATCAGGCACTCGGTGCCTTCGACCACGCCGATGCCGGTGACGAGGCCGGCGCCGACAGGGAAATCGGTCCCCCATGCCGCCAGCGGTGAGAGTTCGAGGAACGGTGACTCGATGTCGAGCAACGCCTCGACACGCTCGCGCGCCAGCAGTTTGTCGCGTCCACGATGCCGCTCGACGTACTTCGGGCCGCCACCGCCGTTGACGATGGCCAGTTGCTCGTCATGTTGGCGAAGTTGCGCCAGCATTGCCTCGCTGTTGGCGCGGAAGGCGTCGCTGTCGGGCACGACCCGATCGGGAACGATGGTCATTGCGCCCACTTCGGCGAGCGCTTCTCGGCGAAGGCGGCCATCCCCTCGCGACCTTCGTCGCTGGTGAACATCGACTCCGACAACACCTGCAAGTCGGCCATGGTGTGACTGTGGCGCAGCAGCAGCTTCGTGGCGGCCACTGCGTTCGGTCCTCCGAGCAGAATCCCGGCGCACAGCTCCGCGACCGTCGCTTCGACGTCGTCGGCGATGTGAGTGACCAGACCCATGTCGAGAGCCCTCACGGCGTCGAACACTTCGCCGGTCAGGTAGGGACCGGCCAGTTTCGACCATCCACAGCGCTGCATCACGGGTGAGGTGATGATTGCCGGCGCCACACCGATCCGTACCTCGGTAAAGGCGAACGTGATCGACGGGTTGACGACCACGAGATCACACGCGGCCATCACGCCGATCCCGCCGGCACGCACTGGCCCGTTGACAGCTGCGATGACAGGAGCCGATGTCGTGCCGAGGCGCTCGATCGCCCGCACGTAGGAGGAGGAGTCGACGAGCCCCGTCGAACGCTCCTTCAGGTCCGCCCCTGCGCAGAACACAGGCGCGGTGTGTGTGAGCACGATGACGCGAGCACTGGCCTGTTCGGCTCCGTCGAGTGCAGCGTGAAAATCGGCGAGAAGTTGCTGCGAGAGGGCGTTGCGGTTGCCAGGAGAATCAAGGGTGACGGTGGCGATCCCATCGTGAACTGCGACGTTGACGAGTGGCCCCACGACGGGGGACTGTACCCGCCTACGTCGTGATGTCCCGAAGAAACGCCTCGACCTCGCTGCGTTCGCGGGTACGCCGCATGGGAGGAAGCGCATTGACGATCTGCCACCGGTAGCTCGCTTTGCCGAGGCGCGGGTCGAACACGGCGACGACGCCGCGGTCGGTCGCGTTGCGGATCAGCCGGCCTGTTGCCTGTGCTAGCAGCATCGCCGCGCGCGGCAGATCGATCTCACCGAACGCCGCTCCACCGAGCAGCTCGCGACGTGCTGTGAGCAGCGGGTCGTCGGGTCTCGGAAAGGGGATGCGGTCGATGGTGACCAACGAGAGCGTTCGCCCCGGGATGTCGACACCTTGAAAGAACCCTGCGGTCGCGAACAGGCAGGACGACTCGTCCTCCGTGAAGGCCTTGACGAGCGCGGTCTTGGGGAGTTCGCGCTGGGTGAGGATCCGTACCCCGACCCGATCTTTCACGGCAGCGGCGGCCGCGTCCATGGCCTTCCAACTGGTGAACAGGGCCAGGGTTCGGCCTCCGGCAGCGGTGATCAGAGCCACCAACTCGTCGTGGACCGCGCCAGCGAACTGCGGCGATCGAGGGTCGGGCAGGTGCAGCGCGCAGTACAGCATCGCGTTCGTGCCGTAGTCGAACGGGCTGCCGACATCGATCTGCGAGTACGTGCCGTCGTAAAGACCCACTCGGTGGGGGAGCGTGGCGGGCAGCGTGGCGCTGGTCAAGATGGCCGTACGTTTCGTCCAGATCCCCGCGGACAGGACTGGGCCAACATCGAGTGGTGCGATCTCCAGCCGTGCGTTGTCGGGGCTGCCAGACACGAAGGCGACGTATCCCTCGTGCTGACCGAGGGCGACGTCGATCTGTTCCTGTACACGCGTTGCGACCTGCTGAGCCCGTATCTTGCGCTGCTGCGCTTCGGGCACGTCGGTCTCGATTGCGCGCAGAGCTGATTGAGCTTTCTCGATCCGACCGCGACAGTCGATCAGCGCATCCTGGATGGCGTCGGGAAAGGGTTTGGTCAGCCGTTCACCGGCGAACGGTCGCAGCGCTTCGCGGATGGCCGGTGCTGCTTCTGCAAGCCCGCCAACGATGGCCGGATCGTCGATGATCCGGCGCACGACCGCCGCCAGGTTGGTGAAACGGCCGGGGCCGATCTGCACCCCAACGGTGTCGCTCATGATGTCCTCGAGTTGGTGGGCCTCATCGATCACGACGACCTCGTGCTCGGGCAACAGCATGTTTCCGCTGGCGACGTTGAGGCCGTACAGGTGCAGATTGACGACGATGACATCGGCAACCGTCGCGCGCGAGCGGGCGAGTTCGGCGAAGCACACGGAACCCATCGGACACTTTGTTCCGCCGGGGCATTCGTCGCTTCCCACGCTGACTGCCTGCCACGACCGATCAGCGGGCGACCACGTGAGATCGGCCTGATCGCCCGTCTTGGTGTCGCCAGACCATTCGCACAGTCGCTTGATCTCCACCTTCGTGGTCGCGGCGAAGTCTTCGATCTCCAACTGGCCCTGTGCTGACGTCGATTGCAGCTCGCGAACCCGCTGCATGCAGATGTAGTTGCTGCGCCCCTTCAGCACCGCCCAGTCGATCGGCCTGCCGAGGTGCGCTTCGAGAAACGGCAGGTCCTTCGCAGCCAACTGGTCCTGCAGCGCCTTGGTTGCGGTTGCGACGACGATTCGTTTGCCCGTCAGGATGGCTGGTACGAGGTAGCCGAGGGTCTTGCCAGTTCCGGTGCCGGCTTGGACGATGAGGTGTTGACCGCTGGCGACAGCGGCGTTGACTGCCGACGCCATCTGCTGTTGACCGGGTCGATCCTCGGCGGCGGGCAACGCCGCTGTGACCTTGGCAAGGGCCGACGTCATGTTCTGCCGGCCGGTCACGGCATCCGACGGTAGCGGCAGCAAGGTGAAACCAGCGTCTGATGACTGCGGCCCCGCATGCGGGCGCCAGTCATCAAACGCCTTGGTCACGCAGGTGCGCTTGACGGCTCCGGCCCCCATGCGGGGC
>JANOJI010000135.1:0-2648 GCA_031408175.1 Ilumatobacteraceae bacterium | reverse complement strand
TACGACTCGATGGCCAAGGTGATGTGGGGCGCGAGCGGTGTGGGATTCGGCGGGCGCGACCGAACAAAGGAACTTCCACCGATGGAAGGCACCGGGTTCCTGACGATGATGCCCGAGCCACCCGCACGCCCATTCGTCGGCCCCGAAGGGCCGTGGCTCACCGAGGAAGACCTGCAGATCTACTCCGACGAGTTCGCCAACAGCGGATTCTTCGGGCCGATCAGCTACTACCGCAACCTCGATGCCAACTTCGAGATCATCAAAGAGCTCGGCCCCGAGCGCCTGACCATGCCCGTGTACTTCATCGGCGGTACCGACGACGTGGTCAATGTCATGGATCCATCGGGCGTCGAGCGGATGCAGAACCTGCTCCCCAACTTCCGTGGGTCCATCGTGCTCGACGGCGTCGGTCACTGGACACAGCAAGAAGCCCCAGCAGCGTTCAACGACGCGCTGCTGGGGTTCCTGCAGAGCCAGTGATCGAGTTACACCCGATGTCAAGAGCCTTACCGGCGTTGCAGTTTGCTGAGTAGACGCAGCAACTCGAGGTACAGCCACACCAGGGTGACGACCAAGGCGAAGGCGGCGAACCACTCCATGCCCTTCGGCAAACCTTGCTTGGCGCCTTTCTCGATGAAATCGAAGTCGAGCGCCAGGTTCATCGCCGCGAGTCCAGCAGCGAAGATGCTGAATCCGATGCTGAGCAGGCTGGTGGATTGCAAGAAGGAGACGCCGCCGCCGAACAAGTTGATGATGAACGAGAAGAGGTAGAACACCATCAGACCCATCGTGGCCGTGATGATGATCTTGCGGAACTTGTCGGTGACCTTGATGATCTTGGTCCGATACAGCACCAGCATGACCACGAACACACCAAGCGTGGCGCCGACGGCCTGGAGCACGATGCCCTTCTGGTAGCCCTCGTAGGCCTTGGAGATGACACCAAGGAAGAAGCCCTCGCCGACGGCGTAGACCGGCGCAAGAAACTTCGCCCACATCGGCTTGAAGTACATGGCGATCGCGCAGGCGAACCCAACAAGCACGCCGCCGAGTGCCAGCGCCGGGAAGCCACCCGCTTCACCGGCAGTGTTGTCGGGGCCCATCTGCCAGCCGACGACTGCAGCGGCGAGAAGTATGACCATCAACACGCCGCTGGCACTGATGGTGCCGCTCACGGTCATGACCTGCGAATTCCATCCGCTGACGGGACCGTCGGTGATCGGCGTGGCGCGAGTGGTTGGGTCAGGTGCTGCCCAACCCGGGTTATGCGCAGCCTTGTTCCAGATGCGGTCGTTGAGTATTGGGTTTGACATGCACGCCTCCTTGGGCGAACGAGTAACAGAGCGAACGTTACAGCCGCCTAGGGCGCTTGTGCGTGTGATCTTGGTTAGATCAGGTCGTGGGCGCTCGCCCCGTCCCATAGGTCGATGTCGGGGGCGGAGGTCAATCTTCCGTTGCAAGCTGCGGCCATTTCGATCATCACGTCGCTGTCGAAATGAGTGCGCTGGGCGGCGACAGAGTCCCACTTGTGGATGATCAGGTAGCGGCCGGGTTGCGTGACCGAGGCACAGAGGTCGACGTTGCGGCACCCCGGCTGCATGCGAGTCAGCACCACGTACTTCGACAGCACCGCCATCAGCGAACCGGCATCGGCGGCGTCGAACCGCATCGTGACGATCGCCAACTCGACCGGGGCGGCGTCCCCGGCGTCCGACGGGGGTGCCATGCCCGCGAACGATACACGGTACGTCTGTATCAGAATCCTTGATGCGGGGTGATTTGACAACCAGGAGTGGGAGGTGCTTGACCACGTGGGTATCGTGAGGCATCTGCCGCTCGGGTTACCGGGAGGTGAACAAACTCACCGTTCGAGGAGCATTCGTGGCGAAAGATCGAGTAGAGCGCGACGAAGAAGACCTAGTCCGTCTGTATCTGACCGATATCGGCCAATACATGTTGCTCACCAAGGATGACGAGGTTCGGCTCGCCAAACAGATCGAAGCTGGCAAGGCCGCGATCGAGGAGCTCGATCAAGTCGGCAAGGATCTGACTGCCGCAAAGAAGCGCGAGCTGCGCCGCGCCTCCCGCGAAGGCGAAGATGCCGAACGGGCGTTCGTGCAGTCCAACCTGCGTCTGGTGGTGTCGATCGCCAAGAAGTACCAGGCGTCGGGCCTGCCGCTGCTCGACCTCATCCAGGAGGGCAACCTCGGCCTCATGCACGCGGTCGAGAAGTTCGACTGGCGCAAGGGCTTCAAGTTCTCGACCTACGCCACGTGGTGGATCCGCCAAGCCATCACCCGCGGCATCGCCAACACCGGACGCACCATCCGCCTGCCAGTGCACGCCGGCGACACGTTGGCTCGCCTGCAGAAGGCGCGCAGCCGGCTCGAGCTCAAGCTCGGTCGTCCTGCCACGTTGTCGGAACTCGCCAAAGAAGTCGAGATGCCGGAAGACAAGGTCACCGAGGCGCTTCGCTTCGCCGCCGAGCCGTTGTCGCTCAGCGAGCCGTTGCGCGAGGACGGCGACGCCGAACTCGGCGACGTGGTCGAAGACCGTTCTGCCGAGTCGCCGTTCGAAGTGGCTGCTACCGCGCTGCTGCCCGAGGAGATCGCCCGCTTGTTGGCGCCACTCGACGAGCGCGAACGCGA
>JANOJI010000086.1:0-6204 GCA_031408175.1 Ilumatobacteraceae bacterium | reverse complement strand
GACGACTCTGGTCACCCGTGCTTTCGTCGTTGAGCCGCCGCCGCGTCGCTGTGCTGCTCATTTTGACGTCACTCCTGTTGATCACGCTCGATCGGCGTGGCAACAACATCGTCATCGACAAAGCGCGGCAGGCGTTCGCGGTGATCATCAGGCCATTCGACGTTGCTGCCGATGCTGTTGCGACTCCGGTCGCCAATGCCTGGTACGGCATCACCAACTACGACGATCTCGTGGCCGAGAACGAAGCGCTGCTGGATCAGGTCGAGCATCAAAAGGGTGCCGAGATCGAAGCGCAGACAGCAATTACAAAGTTCTATGAACTGTTGAAGCTGTACCGATTGACTTCGGTTCACAGCTACAAGAGCGTGATCGCCCAAGTGGTCGGTGAGGCGCCGAGCAACTTCCAGAACACTGTCGAGATCACCGTCGGCACTCGTGACGGAATCGCGGTCGGCATGCCAGTGACCGACGGCGCCGGACTGATCGGCAAGGTGACGACGGTGTACCCGGATCACAGCGTGGTGATGCTCATCATCGATCCGCAGTACTCGGTGCAGGCCCAAGTGCTGAGTCGTGTCGACGATGACGCCGCCTCGTCGACCTCGTCGTCGACCCCGTCGAACACGGCACTCAGCGGACGCCCGCTCGACGCCACGACGTCGACCAGCACGACCACGACCACGACGCCGCTCACATCGACCACGACCACGATTGCGGCCACGGTGGGTGCAACACCTGGACAATCCACGACGTCGACGAGCACGACGACAACGACGACTCTGCCCGAGGTTGTCGTGCGCCGCGAAACCGGCGACATCGACGGTCAAGGCGCCGACCGCCCGCTGTTGTTCAGCCTCATCGACGACACTGCACTGACCAACGTGAAGGTCGGCGACACGGTTGAAACGGCCGGAGGTACCAAGAGCCTGGCACCGCAAAGCATTCCGATCGGCAAGATCACGGCGGTCACGCAGCGACTCGGCAGTCGGTCTCCGATTGTCGAGGTGGAACCGAACGCAAGCCTCACGCAACTCAACTTCGTCAGTGTGGTGCTGTTCGTTCCCAATCAGGCCGCAATCTGAGTCGTGCGTTCACTGCCAGTCGCCCTGTTCACGCGCTTGATCCCAGTTGCTCTGGTGATTCTGGCCATCCAGCGCACGGTCTGCGCCACCTACCGTGTCGACGGGGTCGCCATTCAAGTGGTACTTGCCCTGGCAGCTGGCGCGGGGGCGGGTGCCGGGTCAGAGCGTGGAGCATTTGCTGGATTCGCGCTGGGCATGATGTATGACCTGGGCGTTGGAACGCCGCTTGGACTGACCGCGTTGGCCTACGGCCTGGCCGGGCTGACATCGGGCTACGTGCTGAGCATCACGCCCGACCCGCAGTGGTGGCTGGCTGCGATCTTTGTGGCCATCGGATCTGCAGTGGGGGAGGTCGCGATTCCACTCGTCAAGTTCCTGACAGGTCAAGAGGGCTGGCTCACGGATCGGCTCTTTCTCGTGATCCCGGTGGTAGCCGCTGCGGCGACGCTGCTCAGCCCACTCTTCGTTCCACTCGGGCGATGGTGTGCGGGTGCAAAGCGTCGCACGTGGAGGGCGATCCCCGAATGAGTCACACATTCACGATCGTCCGGGTGCGCCCCGTCCGGCCCGCGCGCGGACCACAATGGTGCCATGGCGATCGATAAGCGCACCACCCGCCTGGGGATGCTGGCGTTGGTCTCGACGCTGCTGATCGGCGCACTTGGTACGCGCCTGTGGTTCCTACAGGGCGTCGAGGCGGCTTCGTACCAGGCCACGGTGTCGGCAGCCAAGACGCGCGAGGTGCTGATCCCACCCGAGCGCGGCCGCATCTTCGATATCAAGGGCCGGATCATGGCCGACAACCAGCGCATCCTCACCGTGGCGATCGACTGGAGCGTGATCAAGAGGCCAAAGAATCGTGAAGCGCTGTTCAGTCGTCTTTCGGGCCCGCTGAAGGTTCCGGTCATTGATCTGCAGCGTCGCTACGAGCCGTGCTTCGGCGAGCCGACCATCCCGAAATGCACCAAGGGTCAGCGCTACAGCACGTTGTTGCCGCTGCCGTTGAAGGAAGACGTCGACGAAGACACGGTCACATACCTGAAAGAGCGCAGCGAAGATTTCCCCGGCATACGAGTCGTCGAGCAGTGGAAGCGGGTGTACCCGTACTCGCCGCTGGCGAGCCACGTGGTCGGTTACCTCGGCCCGATTACTGCAGAAACGCTCCAGGAATACCGGGCCAAGAGCTACAACACCAACGAGCTCGTCGGAGCGTTCGGTGTCGAGCTATCGATGGAAGACACGCTGCACGGCTCCTGGGGCAAGCGTGTCTTCGAGGTTGACGCTGCCGGTGGCATCGTGCGCGAGTTCGTCGATGAACGCGTCGACCCGATTGCCGGCCGCGACATCCAGTTGACGATCGATCTCGAGATCCAGCAGTACGCCGAGCAGGCACTGGAGACCAAGCTCATGCAACGGCGAAACCTGCCCACCGACATCCTCGGTCAAGACATCGCCGCCCACAACCCAATCGATCCGAAGAAGCCCGAGGGTGTCGATCGCGTCTACGTGAGTTCGAGAGAGTTCGGCACACAGGAGTGGATTCAGTACAAGGCACCGGCAGGGTCGGTGGTCGTCGAGGACAACTCCAACGGACAGATTCTGGCGATGGCCAGTTATCCACGGTTCGACAACCGTTGGATGGGTGCCATCGGTGGCGACAAGTTCGATCAGCTGTTCGGCGAGAAGATCGATCCGAATACAGGCAAGGCGGACCCCGATAAATCCGTGCTGGTAAACCGCGCCGTGCAAGGCCGATACAACCTCGGCTCGACGATCAAGCCGTTCGTCGCTTGGTCGGCGATGCACAGCGGTGTGATCGGGCCCAACGAGCCATACACCGATAAGGGCATCTACAAGCTCGAATCCATTCCCGACGATGTCTGCGCGTCCGGCGTGCGCTGCGAGTTCAAGAACGCCACCAACGTGCGTACCCAACGGTCGTCGTCATATGGGCCGGTGACCGTGGCCGACGCGCTCGCCGTCAGCAGCGACGCGTTTTTCTACCGGCTCGGCGAGAAGTTCTGGATGATCGACGAACACAACGCGTCGATCGATCCAGCGCTGAAGGGCAAGTCGACGCTGAAAGATGATCTGCAGCGCTTCGGGTTCGGGCAGGAGAGCGGCGTGCAGTTGCCGTTCGAATGGCAAGGCCGAATCCCCGACGACGCCATCAAGGCGCAACTCGTCAGGGACGATGTGCTCGGTGACAACGAGGCACCACGACTGCTAGTCGGCGACAACGTGCAGGTTGCCATCGGTCAGGGCCTGATGGCCGCAACCCCGCTGCAGTTGACCAATGCCTACTCGACGATCGCCAACGGCGGCTTCCTCTACCAACCGACGATCGTGAGGAACATCTTCGCCCCATTGGTACCCGACCTCAGTCCCGGCATGGCAGATCTGTCGAAGGCGATCGTCGTGCAGTCGTTCGACTCGCCTCGCTACAAGGACCAGTTGGAGATGCCGCCCGAGATCGTCGAGCCGATCCTCAATGGCCTGGCTCGCGTCACCAATGCGTATCGGCAACGTAATCCCGGAACCACCTATCCGTCGAACTTCTACCATACGACCACGGGCGAGAAGCTCTTCCAGAGCTATCCGATGGAAACATTGCCGAGTGCCGGCAAGACCGGCACGGCGCAGGGCGCCGGCAGCTATCCATGGAACGACTCGTCGGCATTCGGCGCGTTCAGCCTCGACGACACCAAGCCGTACACCGTGGTTGCGTACCTCGAAAAGAGTGGCTATGGCTCGAAGGCCGCGGCACCAGTGGTGAAGTGCATCTTCACCGCGCTCGCCGGCGTGGTGTCGATGGACGACGTGCTGCCGAGCGATCCGCTCGATCTCAATTCACTGGTACCGGCACCGCCGACTGCGCTGGCCGACAGCACCTGCATGCCTGCGGCTGTCGACGCCCGGGACTGATCCATGGCTCTCAGCATGCTGTCGCGCAAGCCGGACTCCGGCTTGGGCAACATCAGGGCCAGCCCCGGTTCACCGAGCCGCAACATCGACTGGGTGCTGATGCTTGCCCAGGGCGCGCTCTCCATCATCGGGCTGTTCACGATCTACTCGGCGTCACACACCAAGTTCTCCAACCCGTACCTATTTGTCACGCGCCAGGAGGTCTTCCTGATCGGTGCCGTGATCTCGATGATCGTCGTGATGTCGTTCGATTACGACTGGTGGCGTGAACGAGCACGCTTCCTGTATGGCACGACGGTCATGTTGTTGGTGCTGGTCATCATGGTCGGGGCAATCAGCGGAGGCGCCCGACTGAGCTTCGACCTCGGTCCGTTGCTGGTGCAGCCTGCGGAGTTCGCCAAGTTCACGGCGCTCCTGGCGCTCTCCGCGTTTCTCGCCGAGGACCGCACGGACACCCTGAACTACGCCCGGTTCGTCAAAGGGTTGCTCCTGGTCGGGGTACCCAGCATGCTGGTGATCGTCCAGCCCGACCTCGGGACCGCATCGGTGCTCATCGCAATGATGATGGGTGTCTTGTTGATTGCCGGTGCCAGGGCGAAGTACATCCTCTTGATCACGTTCCTGACAGCGGCCACGGTGGGTGCGGCAGTCCTGAGCGGCGTCGTCAACGACTACCAGATCGACCGGATCGCAGTGTTCTTCGATCAGAATTCGACCGACATTGCGCTACGCGATCTGATCTTTCAGGGGCGCAACTCGCTTCGGGCCATCGCTACGGGCGGTATCGACGGCAAGGGGTGGCTGCAGGGCCAGATCACCAACTCCAAAGACATCCCGGTGCAGTGGGCCGACTTCCCGTTCTCCGCAATCGGCGAGCAGTTCGGCCTGATTGGCTGCGGCATCGTCATTGGGTTGTTCGCGATCGTTCTGCTACGGATCTGGCGGATAGCTGGCCTGTCGCGCGACATGCTGGGGACCTATCTGTGCGCCGGGGTGTTCACCATGGTGTTGTGGCAGATGTTCCAGAACATCGCGATGAGCATCGGTCTGATGCCGATCACCGGCCTGCCGTTGCCCTTCATCTCGTACGGCGGATCGAGCATCGTCACCTTCTTTGCCCTCATGGGCCTCGTGCAGAGCGTGCACATGCGGCGCTATCGCTGATCTGCCTGGGCTTTTGCCGCCGGTGGTTTGCCTGCTAGTGGAGGTTGTGTCCGGTAGACTCTCGGCCAATATGAGTGCTTTCCGGCCGACGCAGCAATCCGGCCAAGCCCCAGCGTGCGGATGGGTGCAAAAAATAGGATCGAACGCGACGCAAGTCGACTCGGAGACGTCTCCGTCGACCGTCGCGGCGCTGGCCTGTCTGGCCGGCGCATGAGAAGGGAATGTCCGAATGACCGACGACCAACACGATCAGCTGTCGCTGGCCGCCTCATCCGCGCCAGCGCAGGTGGACGACGCAGCCGACTTTCAGCCCAGCGAGAACGAATCGAACACTGACGGCACAGAGTCGACCACTGACGGCACGGAATCCATCGGTGAGCCGGCGGTGCGCGCGGGCGGGCCAAAACGTCGACGGGGTTCACGAGGCGGTCGCAATCGCAAGAAGCCAGCGGCCATGGCAGGTGCCGAGCCCGACGATGAGTACAGCGACGACGACGACGACGATGCCAGCGACGGCGAGGTGACGGACTCCGACGACACATTCGGGGCCCAGTCGACAGCACAGTTGTTCGAGACCAGCGGCGATCCAGAGCTACCGAAGCGCCTGGTTGAAGGTCGCCCCTCGCTAGCCGCCGCCGAGCGGGCGTTGGTGCGAAAGCCGCAGATCGGCGACACCCGTCCCGCTCCGCCAGGTTCGGCCGCGGCGCCGGCTTCCGTGAAACCTTCGCAACCACGCGGCGAACGCACTCGTAACGATCGACAGAAGTCCGACAAGCCGAAGGCCGACCGTCAGCCACAACCGGCCACGGCTGAAGCGACCCATGGCCAGGCCCCGACCGATGCGTCCAAGAAGAAGCGCCGCCGTGGCGTCAAGGGCCCGAAGCCGGTCACTTCGACGATGGAAGTCGACCTCGATGCCGACACCATCGAACGGCGCCGCGGGCGCGAGCGCAACGGCCGCCCGATCGGTCGGTACCTCATGGCCGTGCAGGTGCGTCCGACATTGACGCAGGTCGCCGTCCTCGAGGGCCGC
>JANOJI010000043.1:0-3057 GCA_031408175.1 Ilumatobacteraceae bacterium | reverse complement strand
GTCTCGTTGAGCAGCTTGCCGAACATCTTCGGCCACCAGTAGTAGAAGCCGGCGAAGATGCCGAACACGGCACCGCCGAACAACACGTAGTGGAAGTGGGCGACGATGTAGTACGTGTCGGTCTGCTGAGTGTCGGATGGAGCGACGGAGTGGGTGACGCCGGAGAGCCCGCCGATGGTGAACTCGACGATGAGACCGATGGCGAACAGCATGGCCGTGGTGAAGTGGATCTTGCCGCCCCACATGGTGAGTGTCCAGTTGACGATCTTCACGCCGGTGGGGATGGCAATCAACATCGTGCTGACCGAGAACACGGCGACGCTCACCGGCCCGAGGCCGCTGGAAAACATGTGGTGGGCCCACACACCCCAGCCGACGAAGCCGATGGCTGCGCCCGAGAACACGACGAACTTGTACCCGAACAACGGCTTGCGACTGAACACCGGCAGCACTTCGCTGACGATGCCGAAGCTGGGCAAGATCAAGATGTAGACCTCGGGATGGCCGAAAATCCAAAACAGGTGTTGCCACAGCAGGGGATCCGCGCCGGCCTCGACATTGAAGAACTGGGCCCCGAAGTTGCGCTGGAACATCAGCAGGAACAACGCAACGGTGATGACCGGGATGGCGAAGACCAAGAGGAACTGCACGACCAGGATCATCCACGTGAAGATCGGCCTCTTCATCAGGCTCATGCCTGGGGCGCGCATGTTGAGCACGGTCACGATCAGGTTGATGGCGCCCGTCAGCGAGGCGATGCCGGTGATCTGCAGACCGAGCGACCAGAAGTCGACACCGTTGCTCGGCGAGAACAGTGAGCTGGCGTTGGGCTGGTACATGAACCACCCGCCATCAGCGGCGCCGCCGAGGAACCACGAGGTGTTCAGGAAGATTCCGCCGAACAAGAAGCACCAGAAGCCGAACGCGTTGAGGCGTGGGAAGGCGACGTCGCGAGCACCGATCTGCAGCGGCACGAAATAGTTGGCCCACCCTGCCGCCATAGGCATGACGAACAGGAACACCATGGTCGTGGCGTGCATGGTGAACATCTGGTTGTACAGGCTGGCGCTGAGCACGGTGTTGTCGGGTGCTGCCAACTGCGTGCGGATGAGCAGCGCCTCGACGCCGCCGACGAGGAAGAAGAACATCGCCGAGACGCCGTACATCAGGCCGAGCTTCTTGTGGTCGACCGTGAACAGCCACGATCGCCAGCCGGTGGTGTTGACCGGGCGCCGGTACACACCGTATGCCGAGGCTGGGGTCACGAACTGCGGGGATGCACCGCTTGCGATGGCAGGAACTGCGGAGGGTCGTTCGACGATGGCCATCTGGGATCTTCCTTACTTCCGCTCGAGCAGGTAGGCGACGATCTCGTCGATCTGATCGTCGGTGAGATTGAGATTGGGCATGCCGCGGTACTTTCCGCCGTTGTCGATCTTCTCTGCCTCGCTGGAATACATCGGCTTCTTCGCCGGAGGGTTGCGGATCCACTCGCGTAGCTCGGCCTCGTTGAAGCATTCAGGCGTCACGCCCTGCAGGTACAACGCACCGAACTCTTCGGGCTTCGCATCACGCAACGTCGCCCGGCACTCGTCGGTGAGGAGATCCCACGTCGCTCCGGCAAACGTGGTGCGGGTCATCAGGTTCGTCAGGTTGGGCGCATTGCCGGAGACGACATAGAGATCAGGAAACGCGATGACCGGTTTCGCCGAGTTGGTGCCGTCGGCGTTCTCCTCCATCAACCCGTTGACCTGATGACAACGAGCACATTGGGCGCGATACGTGTCTTCACCGCGCAGGGCTAGGTCATCGGTCGGCTTGGGAGCGGGTTCCAACTGGTTGGCCACCCACGTCGCAAAGTCGGCGTTGTCGAGCGCAACGGCATCCATCCGCATTCGAGCATGGCTGAGCCCGCAGAACTCGGTGCACTGACCGGCATAGATGCCCGCGCGATCGGCCTGCATTCGCAGCGGATGAATGCGCCCCGGCACAGCGTCGCGCTTGCCGTTGAGCTTCGGAATCCAGTAGGAGTGGATGACATCGTTGCTGGTGATGCGCAGCAACACGTTGACCTTGGTCGGTATCACCATCTCGCCGCTGGTCACGAGTGGCTCGGCGATGTCGACGCCGCCGCAGTTCTGCACCGGGTACTCGTACTCCCACCACCACTGCTGACCGGTGACGTTGACAACGCATTGTGTGTCGTCTGACTTGGCCAGCGAGAAGACGGTGCTGACCGTGGGAATGCCGACACCGATCAGGATCAGGGCCGGAAGAATGGTGAGAGCAATCTCGAGAGCCGGCCTGCCGTGCGTCTGCTCCGGCATCTCCTGCCCGCGATCACGGAAGCGAATGACGACGAAGATGATGACGGCAAAGACGATGAAACCGACGATCCCCGCGACCAGGAACACCGGCCATTGCAGGTTCTGGATGTCTTGCGCGTTCTCTCCGGCAGGCTTCCACGTGTCTTGCGGAGCGTTGCTCGCGCAGCCGCCGAGCACTGCTGCTGCAGCGATGATGGCCAGGCCGATGGCCGATCGCTGTTTCACGAATCGCACGGTACTCACTCGCTGGTCGACTCCGCTCATCTCTTAGGGGACCCTGATCTCGATCGGCTCGAGGCCTTCGACTCCGGGCACGGTGAAGGTATACGGCTGGGTGCTGGCGATCGTCGGCTTCGGCAGGACAAATGTCAGGAACTGACTGCCGTTCTCCTCTCGCACGAGTGTTGTGCAGACTTTCGGTCGCTGCTTGACCAAGGTGCCGTTGACGTCTTCTTCGAACTCACCCATGTTGACGGTCAGTCGGCGCTTCTCGGGATCACGGTTCTTGAAGAGCACCTGCACGACGTTGCCACGCGACACCGTGACCACCTTCCTCGCACCGCTGAGAGCGAGCTCGTGTGCGGTGAGTTGGCCGTCTTCGAGTACCACGGTGATGCCGATGCTGGCTTTCGAGGCCACCGCCTGTGATCCGAGCTCGTCGATTTCGGCCTGATGGCCGGAACCCTCCTCTGCCAACTCGCACACTGCGCCGTTGTCGGAAGCAGTCGTC
>JANOJI010000645.1:0-3133 GCA_031408175.1 Ilumatobacteraceae bacterium | reverse complement strand
CGTCGTGACGCCAGACTCCGATCTGGTCGGCGCGAACATCGCCGGCGAGGCCGGTGACCGTCGTCTCGAGGGTGGCGGCCTCGTAGTTGAGTCGCACAAGGGCCAGGTTCTGCGGGCTCGCGCACAACCACTTCCACCACCGCCTGTACAGCTCGACTTGGGTGAGTTTCGGTGAGCGCTGCAACCACCTGCGCTGCACGTCGATCTGCTGATCGATTGCTCGGGCCAAGGCGGCAGTGATCAGCTCGTCCTTGGACCCGAAATGATGCATCAGCCGATTGATGCTGACCCCGAGATCCGCAGCCATGGGACGCAGCGTCGTCTGCGCCAAACCCTGCTCAGCGAGGTAGACGACGACCCGGTCGAGCAGCTCGCGTTTGAGGTGCGGGTCGGGTGTGCGGGCCACGTCGGCTCACCATAGTTCCGCCAATTCGAAAAGTCCCTCGTAGTCGGCCAAGTCACGGACGACGAACCCGCGGATCTTCAACGTGTCACAGGTGTCGCCGAGCGCCGGGTCGCACACGGCCTCGGTCAGCGCTCGGCGCAGCTCGGCTATCACAGCGACCGTCGAGGCTCGTGACGTCACCAGCGGCAGGCACGGGATGCGTGGCCCGTGTCCGACGATCGACAAGCCGCGTCCACCGAGATGCGCCCAGGACACCGCGTCGATCGCTGCCAGGTGGGCACGCCCACCTCGAAGGGCCTCGATGCTGGCCGCATGTGATCCGGTCCACTCGACCGAGTCGAACCGTGCTCGGTTGGCGGCCGCCCGCAGGCTGATCCAACCCGAGAGGCTGTCTGGCGAGTTGGCCGCAACAGTCAGATCGGCGCGATCCAAGATGTCAGCGAGGGGCTGATCGGTTGAACTGACCAGCAACGAGCGGTATGTACCGTCGACAGCACCATCGACGTCGCAGTCGAACGTGCCAACGACGTGAACGGTGGTTGCCAAGTCGGTGATCAGCGGCCAGCCACAGGTCTGCCCCAGCAGCAGGTCGTCGCGACGACAGGCCACGTCCGGGTCCAAGTCCCAATTCAATGCCGGCGCCTCGACCGACACCCGTGACCGAACTGCGTCCCAGAGGCGCTCGTAGGCAGGTCGCAGGTGGACGAACGGGTACATCGCCAGTGAGGCGACCGTCATCGAAGTCCTCGCGCCCCAAACGGCCGGGCACCGGGCGACAACGGGTGGTCGGGCTGGCAGAAGGGGCGGACAAAGTTGCGCCTGGCCACTTCGAGATAGCCGCGGCGGTACAAGCCGGCGCCTTGAGCGGCGTGTTCGTCGCTGTCCAGCGAGCGATGCAGCGCGGGCAACGAGTACCACGGTGTCGATGGCTCGGCGTGATGTGTGTGGTGAAGGTTGTTGTTGAGGTACATCAACGACATCACCGGGCCGGCTTTGACCACCGCCGACCTCGTCCCTTCGGCAACGGCGCAATGCTCGACAAACGACCGCAGTAGCGTGAACGATTGCCCCATCACGACGAATCCCAACAGGTATTCCCACGCCGGAACGCCAACGACCGTGAACAACCACCAGCTCAACACCACCGCGGCAACCAAGTGCGAAGCCCAGCGGCGAGCGGCCGCCGGACTGGATCTGAGGGTACGCAACTCGTGCCACAGGTAACGGCCGATGCTATGGACGGCGCCGATGGTCAGCCGCCCCGCCATGGTGCGTGTGACAAGGATGTAGACCCGCTTGACGACACCCGCCGAAGACCAATCGACGGGGCGCAGGTAGAAGGACTCCGGATCGAACTGCGGATCGGTGAGATCGGTGTGGTGGTGCAGCATGTGACTCGACCGGTACCCGAGGTAGGGCAGCCACAGCGACAGCGGTGCAAAAGCCAGTGTTGTGTTGAGGCCTCGCCAGCCAGTCGGGTGACCGTGCAGTGCTTCGTGCTGCAGCGACATGTAGAAGCCGCCCAGCAGCGCAAGGATCGCCACCTCGGCCGGCCAGGCAAGGGACCGGTGATTGAGAACTACGACGAGCCACGCGGCATAGAATCCAGCGAACAAACCGAGTGTCATCCACTCGATCCCACCGGTTCGTTGCGCCCGCGCCACCACCGCGTGTCTCCTTCCTATCCTGTTGCCTACATTGTTGGTATCGGTCTGTGGCCTCAGACCTGCAATGACACTAGTAAATTTCCCATATGATAGGGTGTTCCACGATACGGGTCGATTCTGCATCGTGGAACGACCGGTAGCGAAGACGGAGCCGACTCAATGAGTGCACAAGACGATCTCGATCTCGCCACGCTGAGCGACAGTGACCTCGTCGCCCAGATGCACGACGATCTGTACGACGGGCTGGCCGACGAGATCCTCGAGGGCACCACGATCCTGCTCGACCGCGGATGGGGCCCCGACAAGGTTCTCAACGATGCACTCGTCGAAGGCATGCGCATCGTCGGCATCGACTTCCGAGATGGCATCTTGTTCGTACCTGAGGTGCTGTTGGCGGCCAACGCGATGAAGGCGGGCATGGCCATCCTCCGCCCGCTGTTGGTCGAGACGGGCGCCGAGTCGATCGGCAAGGTCGTGGTCGGAACGGTGAAGGGCGACATCCACGACATCGGTAAGAACCTGACGGCGATGATGCTCGAGGGCGCCGGCTTCGAGGTGATCGACCTTGGCATCAACACCGATGTCGACAAGTTCCTGGCCGCGCTCGAAGAGCACCAGCCGGACATCTTGGGGATGTCGGCGCTGCTGACGACGACGATGCCATACATGAAGGTCGTGGTCGACACGTTGATCGAGAAGGGTCTGCGCGAGAAGTACCTCGTGCTCGTCGGCGGTGCACCGCTCAACGAAGAGTTCGGCAATGCCGTCGGCGCCGATGCGTATTGCCGCGACGCCGCCGTTGCCGCCGAGACCGCCAAGGCCTTGGTCAGCGCTCGCCGTGATCGCTTGAGGGCTGAGCCACCCGGGCCGTCGGTGGCCTGAGCAACGGATCTTGCCATGACTGTTGCGCCGCTCGTTGTCGCCTGTGGAGCGCTTGCCTCGGAGCTGCGCACAGTGTTGAAGGCCCAAGGCTTCGCCGACGCGGTCGAGGTCGTGTACTTGCCGGCCAACCTGCACAACCGTCCCGAGCGCATCGTTCCCGAGCTCGAACCATTGCTCG
>JANOJI010000629.1:0-3905 GCA_031408175.1 Ilumatobacteraceae bacterium | reverse complement strand
CAGACCTGGTCCGAGGTCTTCGGCAGTTAACCCAGATCTGTAGGTATGGATTCGGTGCTGCAAGTAGTCGCTGCGCTCACGAATGCATTCGACTGTTGATGCCTTTACAGTGAGCCGATGGAAGAACCCGATGGCGCCGTTGCGAAACTTCTCACTCCACCGCACAACTACGCGATCGTTCAACTTCCTGGTCGGGAGTATCCCGGAGTTGTCTTCCAGGGCGACTCGCTCTCGATTCTGTGTTCAGGCGCGGCGGATGCCGAGGAAGCGGTTGTCGGCACAGCCGCGCACGAACTTGTTTCGTCACTCCGCGAAGACCTGGATTCTGTCTTGCGCAGCTACATCCGCGTGCTTGAGGATCACCACATCGAGATTCCATTTCAATATCGGCCTCGCGCCGCCGACCCCGACGTATAACTGCAGCCATTCAGAGCGCCCTTCGGACCACCCTCCTGAGCGGTCTCGATCCAACATTCCATCCAACAAACTTGGCGATACGGGGTGTCACAGGGCATCATCACTTGGACTGGCAAGCGGACAAACACCAGCTAGATGGCACTATTCAACACCACTTGGACGGGTTGACGTCGACTCATAACCCCTAGGTCGCGGGTTCGATCCCCGCCCGCCCCACCACAGTTTGTGCGAGTGTTTCCGGCCCGGTTGGCCCCATCGGAGTGTCTTCGTCCCACCCGGGGTGGCGCGAAACACTCGGATCCCGGCTTGGGGCACTCGGGGCAGGATCACGCAGATTCGGTGAGCCAGTTGCCGGAGGCGATCGCGGGAAAGGCGGTCTCGCCGCAGTATTGGTAGGCCCAGGCCTCAACACCGGTCGACGTCGTGATCGCGACTCGCCGGAACAAATCGACGACCGCACCCTCGACCTCGTCGAGCAATCGCAGGGCCTCGTCGAGACGATCCGTGCGCAACGAGTACACCCGACCATGGATGCGCCCATCGTGATCAAAGCGCGCGGCCGGATAGCCGTTGCCCGTGTCGTACAGCGCACCAGAGACCGAGTCGTCGTGACCCTCATCAGTCACGAACGGCGCGAGGAACCGCCAACGTTGTTGACCCGGACGCAGCGTGCCGTAGACGAACAGATGGGTGATCACTGCACCGGGCGGTGATTGCCGACCGACGGCGGCTGCAGTAGTAGTCGTTGCCGCGGCGTGCACGATTCGACCAAGTCGGCGGGCCACACCTCATGCGACCAGGCCGAGTTGCCGGGGGAGTACTTGTACAGCAGCGTGCGCCGCTGCCGTGAACCTTGCCAGCCCGCCGTCCCGTGGGTGAGGGCCTCGGTGAAGATCACGACGTCGCCTGCTTGCATCGGAATCTCGACTGCCATCTCAGCGGCAACCCGTGATGGCGTGGGGAAGCTGGCCTTGTGGCTGCCGGGCACGCACAGGAACCCACCCCGACCGGCGGGATGGTCGACCAGCGCCCACTGCACGGCAACCAAGCCGGTGCGGATGTTGCCGCCGTCGACGGTGTAGTACTGCGCGGGATCGAAGGGCTTGCCGCCGCCGTGCAATGTGAGACCAGTCGTGCCGGGACGCATGATGATGCCGTAGGCGTGATCGAGTCGAGCGGTGTGACCGCAGAATTCGAGGATGATGTCGAAGATGCCGTCGTGGTCGATGAGATCACGGAATCGGCGCGCGGTCGCGAGATGGTTCCCGAACCGCTGACTCATGATGTCGTTGCCGGGTTCCGGCACGCCGAGCACATCAATGGCGATGTTCAATGCCTCGATATCGCCCGGCGAGAGAACGCTTCGGCGAACGAGGTACCCCTGGATGTCGAAGCGATAGCGCTCCTCTGGCGTCATCAGTCGTCGGGATGCTCGATGGCGTCGAGGAAGGCGTCGACGTCGTCGTCCTCACCGCCGACCAGCCAGATCACCAACCCGTCTTCGTTCTCCTCGTCGGGTTCGTCGTCCTTCCACGGCAGCATGCCTTCGACGCTGTAACGATCGACGGTGATGTCTTCGTTCTCGTCGACGACAGGCGCCACGATGGCCAGTTCGACCTCGGCATCAGGTGGTTGATCCTGCAAGATCTCGATGAGTTCACTGACGCGCATGACCGCACCCTAGTTCACGACTCGGCAAGCCAGCCCGGAGCATGGTCGAGCAAGAACAGGCTGACTTCCTTGCAGCGGTCGAGCGTTTCGCAGAATGGCGTCTCTTCGCCCAGTAGGACGTCGGCTAGATCGACGGGGATTCTGGCAACCATCGACAAGCTGCGCTCTGGCGCGTCGGTGACGCTGGCGAACGAGTCGATTGCCGACACCTCGACGGGTAGGTCGAGCCCGCCAACCCCGGCGATCTCGGTGGCGAGCACCAGCAGGTCGGGTGGCTCGGGCAGCGGCGGCAGCGTCCAGGTGAACAGCAGCGGGAAGGTGAAGCCGCGGGGAGGATCGGCGTCGGGATCGTCTTGCTTGATGACCTCGTCCTCGAAACCCAGCAGCGCCCGCGGATCGACCTCGAGCGAAAGGTGGAGGTCGATCGGACCGTTGCACGCCTCCTCCGGGTGCAAGTCGACCTCCCACAGTTGCCGCAGCGAGTACGTCTCGACGAAATGGCGCTCGTCGTGTACGTGGAATCCGTGGTCGACGGCGTGGCTCTTCAACTCGGCGACGAATCCGGCGACATCAATGACGGCCACGATCGACGACACTACCGTGAGCGGCGATGATCACCGACCGTCTGGGCCTGTTGCACGATCTCGCCGATGCTGTGGCCGTGGCCATGCGCACGGTGACGGACTGGGGGCCGTCGGGAGGACGTGTCGGGCAGTACGCGCTCGATGTGACCGCCGACGACGCGGCACTGGCTGTCTTGAACCGGGCGGGCGTAGGCGTGTTGTCGGAGGAAAGTGGCTACAACCCGGGCACCGCGCGCGAGATCGTGGTGATCGATCCGATCGATGGCTCGACCAACGCCAGCCGAGGCATCCCATGGTTTGCGACGTCGTTGTGCCTCGTCGACGACGACGGCCCCGCCGTCGCAGTCGTGGTCAACCAGGCAACGGGCGTGCGCTACTCGGCCGAGCGTGGGAGCGGGGCGTGGTGCGGCGAGCGTCGCCTGCGACCGTCGGGTTGTGCCGAACTGTCGGAGGCGATCGTCGTGGTGTCGGATGTTCCTCCGCTCGATGTCGGGTGGGCCCAGTTCCGTGCGCTTGGAGCCTGCGCGTTGGACTTGTGCGCAGTTGCCGATGGTGTCGTCGATGCGTACGTGGACTTCGGACACGACCAGCACGGTGTCTGGGACTATCTCGGTGGATGGTTGATCTGCAGGGAGGTGGGCATCGAAGTCGTCGATGCGTTCGACCGCACGATGCTGCATTTGGACCACGAGGCGCGCCGCACCCCCGTCGCCGCGGCGACTCCGGAACTGGCCGCCGCGCTACTCGCCGCGCGGCGACGAAGTGCGTAACTTCAACGCGACCTGTGTGCATCGAAGTTACGCACTTCCTCCGGAATGTCGCGAGGCGGCGAGGCTTGTAGGCTGACGTCTCCGCTTCGGCGGGCGCATAGCTCAGTTGGTTAGAGCACCGGCTTTACAAGCCGGGTGTCGGGGGTTCGAGACCCTCTGCGCCCACCGTTCTTGCTGCTACTTCTGCCCGATCGGAGCCGGAGCGACCGTGGCGCCGATCTCCATCTGGCGGTGGGGTTCCAACCAGGGGCTCTTGGCGCCACCGTCCGGTTCGCCCCAGGTGATTGACACGCGTGTCCCTGGCTTGGCGAACTCGGGCTCGACGACCGCCAGTGAGAGCATCGCCCGTTCGTTCCAGCTGACGCCGGTGTAGGTCGAGACCCCGATCGTTCGTCCCTGGTCGTCGTGCACCGCGTCGTACTGCCACGTCGAATACGTCGCCCGGGGGAACTCCAGGTAGAGC
>JANOJI010000593.1:0-2483 GCA_031408175.1 Ilumatobacteraceae bacterium | reverse complement strand
GCAAGGGCTGTCCGTTGAGTTGCAGGCCGATGAAGTTGCAGGGAACCTGGTCTGCCTCCGTCGTCCCGGAGCAGGGCGCAGACGTCACGTCGATGACACGCGCCTTGATCGGTGGATCTGGAAACAGGGTTGAGCCGGAGGCGTGTCGAGTGGAAGCACTCGGCCAGAACACAATGAGACCCAGAAGCGTTATCGCCGCGGCAACTCCGACGGCCGAGCGAATCGCGACGGTCACGGTCCGACCCGGTACGAACTCCGGCATGGCTGCGTCGGCGTCGTTGGCCGGCAGGCCGGGACGATGACTGTGCGGCATGGACGTAGTTTGGTGACCGCGACGCTCTCGTGTGTGGATGGTTCGCCCGCGTCGTGCGCCTCCTGATTCACAACCGCGATCTGTGTTACGACACGATGTAGAGCTACAGTCATTCCGTCATGCAACTGCAACATTTGCCAGACGGTCGCTTTCCGTTTCGCCGCCTCAGCCGAACCGGAGTCGCGATCGTGCTCTGTGCCTCGCTTCTTCCGGTGAGCTCGGTTGCGTTCGCAGGTTCCGGCCTCACCTCCGAGCAGGTTGCTACGGAGATCATGCGGGTACAGGACAATGCCGACCGAGTGGCGCAGCGTTGGGCTACAGCTCAAATTCGCTCGGAAGACCTCGTGACCGAGCTAGCGGCGGCCGAAGACAAGCTGGCTGCTACGACAGCTCAGTACGGCCAGATAGAAGCAGTGCTCTCGCAAATCGCGATCGATCGGTTCACGGGATCGTCCAATACCACGATGTTGGTGATCCTCGGCAACCCGGTCGAGGAACAACAAATGGACTCGCTGCTCAGCATCGCCCTCGACCAGGGCTCGACGGATCTCGATCAGGTGGACGCCCTGCGCAGCGATTTGGAGAAGGATCGCGAACGCGTCTCCTCCTTGCGCGCCGAGAACGAGCAGGTCACCGAACAGCTTGCGTCGGACCAGGCAGAGATTGAACAGCACCTTGCCCAGCTGGCGACGCTACGAGAGCAGCTCCAAGACGAGGAGGTGAAACGCGCCTTCGCGGCTCAGCTGGCAAAGAAGCGTCGCGAACTGGAGGCACAACAGGCCGCGGCGGCCGCCGAACAGGTCACACCGCCGCCAGCCCAACTGAGAGGCGGAGGAACCCAGCCGACGGCTCCTTCACCCACAACTCCGTCTACTCAGCCGGCACCAATTCCGACTTCTTTGAGGCCACTGGCGAGCTCGACGCCCGAACCGGCGCAACCCAGTTCCGCGCAACCCGATCCTGCGCCAAACCCCGAACCCGCACCACGGCCGGCACCGGTTGTGGTTTCAGGGAGTGGCTGGGTTTGTCCGGTGGCCGGTCCCACAGCGTTCGGTGACACCTGGGGCGCGCCGCGATCAGGCGGCCGAATGCACCAGGGCGTTGACATGATGAGCCCCCGCGGTACACCACTCGTCGCAGTGGTCTCCGGCAGTGCGACGATGAGGACGAACTCGCTCGGTGGCAATGTCGTGACTCTCGCTGGCTCGGACGGCAACGGGTACTACTACGCGCATCTCTCCGCATGGGAAGGCGGCTCGCGCAGCGTCAGCGCTGGCGAAGTGATCGGGTACGTCGGCGCGACCGGCAACACCACCGCCAATCACCTGCACTTCGAGATTCACCCCGGCGGCGGAGCAGCCGTGAACCCATACCCGACAGTTCGCCAGTTCTGCTGACGTAGCGCGCGTCCCCATTGTCATTGGGCTTCGCCTGCGATTTTGGCTCGGTGGCGGCGTTCGGACTTCATTGAACCGGTGGATCATCTCGCGTACCCGGTCCGGCGACGTCTGGACGAGGTTCGCGGTCGCGTTCACGTCCTTACCGCCGGCGTAGGCCAACACGACCATCGCTCGTCGCCACTTGACGATCGACTTTCCGAACCACCCCTCGACGCACGATGCGCTGCAAGGTCTCTTCCTACACGTCGTTCAACCGACGCACACGCACGTTCGGCCATCCACCAATGAAAACAGACCCGCCAACCAAAGTGGTGAACGCGACCCACCAACCGCCGTGGTCACAGCACTAGGGCGACTACTCAGCGCACCGGCGGCCGGTTGATCGCTCGTGGCGTGGCGACGACCGCGGGCGACGCGCACGCCTGCTGAACGAGCGGATATGGGTTCGTTGCCTCGTCGCCGGTTCGTGTCTCGAAGTGGAGGTGGTTACCCCCAGCGTTGCCGGTGC
This sequence comes from Ilumatobacteraceae bacterium, assembly GCA_031408175.1. GTDB lineage: Bacteria > Actinomycetota > Acidimicrobiia > Acidimicrobiales > Ilumatobacteraceae > JAENVT01. The sequence goes on along the minus strand of JANOJI010000593.1, from coordinate 262 downwards.
TGCCGACATAGCCGATGACCTCACTCGCTGATACGCGGCGGCTTGAGCCTTCGAAGGCATCGAGGTGGGCGTAGTAGAATCGTTGTCCAGACGGTGTGACAAGCCAGATCGCGTTGCCGCCGAGGTTGCTGCGCTTGAACTCTGCGTCACCAGCGCGAACGGCGAGCACCGGTGTTCCGCGTTCTGCCGCCATATCGACGCCTTCGTGCCGGCGTCCACCTGAGCGTCGGTCACCCCAGCTGTCTGCATACTCGCTCTTGCC
>JANOJI010000543.1:0-10292 GCA_031408175.1 Ilumatobacteraceae bacterium | reverse complement strand
CGCCGCGCTGTCGGACCTCGATGAACACTCCGTTTGCTCCGGTCAAGCGGCGAACCATCTCGTCGGAGATTCGGGCACAGCTGCTCGAGGCCATCCGCACCGGCGAGCTGCAACCCGGCAGCCCCGTACCAGCGGAACGCCAGTTGTGCGAGCAGTTCGGAGTAGCCCGCACCTCGGTGCGCGAGGCAATCCAAGGCCTCACCGCGTCGGGCTATCTCGAGCGTCGCGGCAACCGCCCCGTCGTCGCCGAGCGCCTTCCCGAAATTCGGCTGAAGGGGGACTCGGCGACACTCGACGAACGCAAGGCGCTGGTACGCCAGTTGTTCGAAGTACGGCGCACGATAGAGCCGGCCATGTCGGAACTGGCGGCCCGCCGGGCCGACGCTGCCGAGCGCGCCGACATCGCCGAGTTGGCGGCTCGGGCCACCAACCAACTCGACGAGTTCCGCACGTTCGACCGCGCCTTCCACACAGCGATCTCGCGCGCCTGCGGCAATCCGCTGCTGCAGGAGGTCTACGGCAAGACGTTGGGCGCGCTGTTCGACTCCGGCGAGCTTGCGTCGCTGCTGTACGCGGAGATCAACCGCCACGAGGTCAGCGAGATCATCACTTCGTCGATGGCCGCACACCGGGCGATTGCCGACGCCCTCGTGGCGGGCCGGCGCAAGGCGACCGTCAGCGCGGTGCAGGCCCACCTGGACGATGTCGAACGTCGCATGATCGACCAACTGTTGTGATGGACGGCGAGAAGGGAACGGCGATGGACCTGACCAACCAGTACTGCTACTTCTACGACGACGACTCGTTCAACGAAACCGACCGCACCGGTTTCCGGCGCAGGGTGATCAATGGCGAACTGCTCCAGCTGTGCTTCTGGCGCATCAGCGGCGCCGCGACCGGATCCATCCTGCATCACCACACCGACCACGAGCAGTTCGGGATCATCGTGCGCGGCAAGCTCGACTTCCGCATCGGCGAGCCCGACGATCCGACGCGAGTGGTGCTCGGCCCCGGCGAGATCTACCTGGCCCCACGCTCCGTGTGGCACGGCGACAGCATCTTCATCGGTGACGACGAACTGAACGAGGTCTGGATTCTCGACATCTTCGCTCCCCCGAGAGAGGACCTACGCAATGGCTGACGGCTCGTCCTCGCCAGACTGGCGCCTGGCCGTCGACATCGGCGGCACTTTCACCGACGTGGTGCTGATCGACGCGGCCAGCGGCCGGGTGATCGTCGACAAGACCCTCACCACACCGGCCGCACCACTCGACGGCGTCCGTGCCGGCGTGCGCCAGCTTCTGGTGAAGGCAAGCGTGCGTCCTGCAGAGATCACCGCGCCGATCGTTCACGCGACGACGCTCATCACCAACGCACTGATCGAGGGCAAGATCGGTCGTGCCGGTGTTGTCACGACCGACGGGTTCGGCGACACGATGCTGATCCGCGACGAGCACCGGTACGACATGTACGACCTGCAGATCGAGTTTCCCAGCCCGCCGGTGCCACGTGATCGCGTCGTCGAGATCGCCGAACGCACCAACCCCGCCGGCGAGGTGGTCGAGATCCCGACGGTCGCGGATCTCGACAGGATCGCGACAGCGCTGCGCGACGCCAAGGTCGAGTCGGTCGGCGTGTGCCTGATCAACGCCTACGCCAATCCGGCCAATGAACGGCTGATTGCCGATCACCTTCGTCGTGAGCTTGGCGTACCCGTGTGCATCTCCGCCGAGATCTCACCGCAGATACGTGAATACCCGCGCATGATCACGACAGCCTGCAACGCGGCCACGATGCCGGTGATCGGCCCGTATCTCGATGAGCTGCAGAAGTGGCTTGCCGCCGAGGGCTTCGGCGGATCGGTGTTGATGATGTTGTCGAACGGCGGTGTCGTCTCGGCCGACGACGCGGCGCGCGCCCCGATCCGTCTCGTCGAAAGCGGTCCCGCAGCCGGGGCGCTGGCAGGCAGTTGGTTCGCTCGCCGCTTGGGCGAGGACCGCCTGCTGTGTTTCGACATGGGCGGCACGACGGCAAAGTCGTGTTTGATCGTCGGCGGCGAGCCGGAGATCACCAACACGTTCGAGGTGGCCCGCATCTACCGCTTCAAGAAGGGCTCCGGGTTCCCCGTGTCCGTCCCGTCGGTCGACCTGGTCGAGATCGGCGCGGGTGGTGGCAGCCTGGCACGCATCGACGAGCTCGGATTGCTGAAGGTCGGTCCCGAATCGTCCGGCGCCGATCCGGGCCCAGCCTGCTATGGCCGCGGTGGCGACAAAGCCGCCGTCACCGACGCCGACCTCGCCCTCGGCATGCTCGACGCCGGCTACTTCCTCGGCGGCGACATGCAACTGGACGTCGTGTCCAACGCCGCGGCACTCGAATCCATCGCTGCGGGACTGGGACTGCCCGCTGGCGATACTGCCGCCGGCATTCACGAACTCGTCAACCAGAACATGGCTGCGGCGGCCCGGATGCATGCGGTAGAGCAGGGCGAGGATCTCCGTGGTGTCACGCTGCTCGCCTTCGGCGGGGCGGGGCCCATTCACGCCTGCGGTGTCGCCGAATTGCTCGATTCACCTCGGGTGATCTTCCCCGTCAACGCCAGTGTGCTCAGTGCGTTCGGCACGCTCGTGTCGCCCGTGCGAATCGATCTGGCTCGCTCGATGGTCCGCTCGCTGTCGGAGATCTCTCATCAGGAACGCGACCGCCTGCTCGACGATCTCCGCGAGGAGGGTCGCCGTGTCCTCGCCGCAGCGGGTGTGCCGGGCGACCGCATCCGGTTCCGCTACGGACTCGATGCCCGCTATCTGGGCCAGGGGAACGAGCTCACCATCTGGGTCGGCGACGGAGACGAATGGCCGGCGACCGACGGTGAGGTCGTCGACCGCTTCGAAAGCGACTATCGCCGGGTCTACGGGCTGACCATTCCTGACGTCGCCGTCGAGGCAGTCACGTGGCGACTGTCGGCATACGCCAACGCCGACACGGTCGAGCCGATCGCCGATGTCGGCGAGGTTCATGGCAAGCCGCATACATTTCGTAGCGTGCGCTTCGACCGCATGGCCCCAGCGATCGACACCCCGGTCTATCGCCGCACAGACCTCGGCCGCGGGCAGCACTTGGCTGGTCCAGCCATCGTCGAGGAGCGTGAAACCACGACGGTGATTCGACCGGGTTGGCTCGTCGACGTCGCCGACGACGGCTCGCTGATCGCCGAGAGGAACCGCTGATGGCCTTCGATCCGATCGAGCTCGAGGTGTTGTGGCAGAGCCTCATCGCCACCGTCAACGAACAGGCCAGGGCGTTGCAGCGGGCTGCGTTCTCGCCCATCGTGCGCGAGGCCGGCGACCTGGCCAACGCCGTGTTCGACCAGCGCGGCCGCATGGTGGCCCAAGCCGTCACCGGCACGCCAGGACACATCAACTCACTCGCCCGCGCCGCCACCGCTGTGCTGGAGGAGTACCCACCGGACTCGCTGGTCGAGGGCGACGTCTTGATCACCAATGATCCGTACAAGACCGCCGGCCAACTGCTCGATGTCACGGTGCTGTACCCCGTGTTCCACAACGGCAAGGCCATCGCCTTCTTCGGGTCGACGATCCACCACACCGATGTCGGCGGCTACGGCATCGGCGCCGGGGCACGCGACGTGTTCGAGGAAGGCTTGTGGATTCCCATCTGCAAGCTGATGAACGCCGGCCAGCGGAATGCAGACGTGTGGCGGTTCATCCTCAGCAATGTGCGTCAACCCGATCACATGTCGGGCGACCTGCATGCGCAGATGGCTTCGGGCGAGGTCGGCGCGCAACGACTGCTCAGCCTGTGCGCACAACACGGTCTCGACGACATCGAGCTGCTGGCGGACGAGATCATCGATCGCAGCGAAGCTGCGACACGCGCCACGATTCGGGAACTGCCGGCAGGCACCTACCATGCCAGCGCCGAGCTCGACCTCGCCGATGGCAGCCGCATCGACATCGTTTGCGCGATCACCGTCGATCCAGTGGCCGGCGAGATCCTGGTCGACTACGCCGGCTCGTCGGGCGCCAGTCCCTACGGCATCAACGTCGTCAAGAACTACACCCATGCCTACACGACGTTCGCGGTGCGGTCGGTGCTGAACCCCGAGTTGCCGAACAATCACGGCAGCCTGGCGCCGATCCTGGTCGAAGCACCCGTCGGCTCGATCGTCAACGCTGTGTCGCCACAGCCATGCACCGCCCGCCACGTCGTGGGCATGTTCCTCCCCAACGCGCTGCTCAAAGCGCTCTCCCAGATCAAGCCCGAACAGGCGATGGCAGAGGGCAGTGGAGCGGTGTGGACGATGCAGGTGTCGGGCAACCACGACGACGGCCGACCGTTCATCACGGCAATGTTCACCTACGCGGGTGGCGTGGGAGCACGTGCCCACAAGCCTGGGCTCTCGGCATGTTCCTACCCCACCGGTGTCGCCGCGGTGCCGGTCGAGGTGGTCGAGGCATCGGCTCCGATCCGCTTCCACCGCAAATCGCTGCGGACCGGCAGCGGCGGGCGTGGCCAGCAAGTGGGCGGCATGGGCCAGACCGTCGAGTTCAGCGTCGACACGACACGTCCATGGCAGTTGAACGCGGTCACGTCTCGGCTCGCCGTTCCACCCGAAGGCATCTTCGGTGGAGAACCGGGCGCAGCCGGCTCGTTCACGGTCAACGGCGAGGCCGTGCGCACGCAACAGCGCATCACGCTGCAACCTGGTGATCGAGTCAGCCTCGAACTGCCGGGGGGTGGCGGCTACGGCGCAGCCGGCCAGGCAAAGCCAGCGTGAGCACTTGGCCACAGGCGCGCTGCTTCGGCGACGTGTGGGCCGAAACCGTTGCCGCCAGCGGCGACGCGCCGTTCCTCATCTTCGAAGCTTCGACTGGCGACGTCACCCAATGGACCTACGCCGAGTTCGACTCGGTGGTAGCCCGGCTGGCCACCGAGCTGGCCAGCCACGGAGTTGGCGCGGGCGCGGCCGTGCACATCGCAGTGACCAACTGTCCGACGTTCGTTGCCGTGTGGCTGGCCACGATTCGCCTGGGCGGATGGATCGTGCCGTCCGACCCGATGGGGCGCACCCCCGAACTGGCCGACCACATCGCCCGCACCGCGCCGGTCGTTGGATTCTGCGCCGCCTCCCGCGCCGAGACCTATCGTCCAGCCGCCGGGGATGTTCCACTGTTCGAGATCGACGAGGCCGATGCCGAGTTGGCCTGGCTGCCTACCGAACCGTTCACCGACTGGCCCACCATCGGCGTGCGTCATCGCGCCGCGGTTTTGTTCACATCCGGCACCACCGGCCGGCCGAAGGGCGTCGAGATCACACAAGCCAACTACGCGTTTGCAGGCAAGGTCATGGCTGAGGCCGCATGCTTGCAGTCGAATCATCGTCAGCTCGTCGTGTTGCCGCTCTTCCACGCCAACGCCCAGTACTACTCGTTCGCGTCCGCGATCTGGGCGGGAGCATCGGTGGCCTTGATGCACACGTTCTCGGCCAGTCGATTCCTCACCCAGGCGGCGCAGCACCAGGCCACCCACGCCAGCTTGTTCGCCGCCCCGATCCGCATGATTCTGGCCCGTGGCGCAATGCCGGTCGATGACGTGCAGCTGCAGCATTGCTGGTATGCGATGAACATCAGCGACGACCAACATCGGCAGCTGGTCGACCTGTTCGGCTGCAAGCCCCGCCAGCTGTATGGGATGACCGAGACCATCCCGGCGGTCCTCACCGATCAGGCGGCCAGACCGATCCCTTCGAGCATGGGCATTGTCACGCCGGGATGTGCGGTCGATGTGCAGGCCGCCGATGGATCCGCTGTCGGTGTCGGCGAGGTGGGTGAAATCGTGGTTGCCGGCGAGCGCGGCATCACACTGTTTGCCGGGTATCTCGATGATCCTGAGACCACCGCAGCGAGCTTTGCCAACGGTTGGTTCCACACCGGAGACCGGGCCCGCCGCGACGTGGATGGCCGCTACTACTTCGACGGCCGGCGAGCCGACGTGCTGAAGGTCGCTGGCGAGAATGTCTCCACTGTGGAAGTCGAACAGGTGCTGGCGGCTCATCCGGCCGTACTCGAGGCTGCCGTGATCGGAATGCCCGACGCGGTGCGAGACGAAGTGCCGGTGGCATTCGTCGTCGTTGCCGACCCTGCCCTTTCACTCACCGCCCAGGAACTGTTCGACTGGTGCGATCACCACCTGGCAAAATCGAAGCGGCCTCGCGACATCACATTCGTCGACGAGCTGCCGCGCACCAGTGTCGGCAAGATCCGCAAGTTCTTGTTGAAGGATCCGACCGCAGAAACCACACCTTCGAGAAAGGCTGGATCCCGATGACCGAACAGTCCGTGCTCACAACCGATCTGCTGGTCTCGTTCGACGAGTCGGTACTGGATGTCGACAGGGCAAGCACCCTGCCGGCACCGTGCTACACCACCGACGAATTTCTCGACTTCGAACGCCATGCGCTGTTCGATCACGAGTGGTTGTGCGTCGGTCGTGTCGACCAGGTTGCCAACCCCGGGGACTACTTCACGGCGACGGTCAACGGCGAGCGACTGATCGTCGCTCGGGCGAAGGACGGTGTCGTCCACGCTTTCTCAGCCATCTGCCAGCACCGAGGCATGCAGATCGCCGACGACAGCGGGAGCTGCGGAACCTTCACCTGCCCCTACCACCAATGGGTGTATGGCCTCGACGGACGGTTGCTCGGCGCGCCGGCCATGGAGCGAACCGGTGGCTTCGCCAAGTCGGACTGGGGGCTTCCGAATCTGCAGGTCGAGGTGTGGCTCGGCTTCCTCTTCGTCAACTTCGACGCAACGGCCGGGCCGTTGGCGCCCTCGCTCGCCGCGTACGAGCCGTACCTCGAGCACTACGACCTCGCCAACGCGGTGAACCCTGGCAGTTTCAAGCTCACTGACCTGCCGTGGAACTGGAAGGTGATGTTCGAGAACTTCAACGACGGGTATCACGCCAACCGGCTGCATCACACGATCCAGGACTTCTGCCCCAGCAACCTCGCCGACTTCCCGGTGGCGTGGGACGACGGCTCGAACGTGATCTTTCGCACCAACGGCTACACGCACATCGACGGCGGCTTCAACGCGACGACCAAGGCGCTGTTACCGGTGTTCCCCGAGCTGACCGAGCAGGAACGATGGCGCTCCACGTTCGCGCTCATTCCTCCGACGCTGTGCCTCGGCACGGCCCCTGATCAAGCGTTCTACTTCATCGTCACGCCAAAGACTGCCGGGACAATCGATGTCGAGATCGGATACCTATTGCACCCGAGCGCGCTCGAGCACCCGATGTTCGATCACCTCTTCGCAATGAGCGACGCCGGAGTGCAGGTCTTCGTCAAACAAGATCAGGATGCGACGACCAAGGTGCAACTTGGAATGCACTCGCGCTTCGCTGCGAGGGGCCGGTACTCCTGGCAGGAGGAAAGCCACGTGCAGTTCAATCGCTGGCTGGTGCAGCGGTATCGGAGGCACTGGCCTACGCCCCAGCAACATGACCAATCGACCGACCTCTGACTAACGTCAGAGATATGGACACCGAGCAGATTCGGCAGATTCGTCAGTTCAACCGCATGGTCACACAGCGCATCGGGGTGCTCAACGACGAGTACCTGGCGCGAGGTCGAGCGCTGGGGGCATCACGGGTGTTGTGGGAGATCGGCCCGGACGGCGTCGATGTGCGGACCATCCGAGCGCGACTCGGTCTCGATTCGGGCTACCTCAGCCGGTTGTTGCGGAATCTCGAGGCCGAACGACTGGTCACTGTCGAGCCCGACGCGATCGATCAACGCGTTCGCGTCGTTCGACTCACCAAAGCGGGCCGGCACGAGCGTGCCGAGCTCGATCGACGGAGTGACCAGCTCGCTGCAGCGTTGCTCGCTTCGTTGGACGCGGAGCGATCGCGACAACTCCTCGACGCAATGGCCACCGTCGAGCGTCTGCTGACGGCTGGCCTGGTCGAGTTCCAGAGCGAGGACCCAACTGGCCCTGCCGCGACCTTCTGCCTCCAGTCATACTTCACCGAACTCCCGACGCGCTTCGACAACAGCTTCGATCCCAGCCTGGGCCACGCCGGCGACGTGACCGTGTTCAGCGAGCCGAGCGGGCTCTTCCTCATCGCGTATCTGCGCGGCGAACCGATCGGCTGCGGTGGACTGAAGTTCCACGACGACAGCCCGGCGGACCTCAAGCGAATGTGGGTTGCCGAGACGGCGCGCGGACTCGGGGTTGGACGACGGCTGCTGACCGAGCTCGAACGGCGAGCACGCACTCACGGCGCGTCTGTCGTGAGGCTCGAAACCAACAAGTCGTTGACCGAGGCGATCAACCTCTACCGGTCGACCGGATACACCGAAATAGACAGCTTCAACGACGAACCGTACGCCCACCACTGGTTCGAGAAGCACCTCGACCCGGGCCCCGGAAGCGGCGAATGAACTAGCGGGGCGCCGCACGCCCCTGGGAGACTGCGAGCGATGCCAGGAGAGCACGACCACACCGCCGAAAGTGTTACCGCCGTCGCTGGCGAGGGCGGAGTGGCCATCTCATACGTTCCCGCCGGGGCCCGCGTCTCCCCAGTAGCGATCCTTCTGCTCGCCTCGTCGGCACTGATCTTCAGCACCGGAGGATTGTTCATCCGCGGGCTCGACAATCCGCAGGCATGGACGACCGTGTTCTGGCGAGCACTGTCCGCCTGCGTCAGTCTGTCGCTCCTGATCGTCTGGCGCGAGCGAACGAATCCGTTGCGAGCGGTCATCAAGATAGGGAAACCGGGCTGGGCAGTCGCAGCCGCCTTCTCGGCGTCGTCGATCGGGATGGTTGTCGCCCTGACGAAAACGAGCGTGGCGATCGTCTTGGTGATCTTCGCGCTCAGCCCGCTGGCCGCGGCCGTGTTGGCGTGGATCCTGATCGGCGAGCGCGTTCGCAACTACACATGGATTGCCATCGGTGTCACCGTTGCCGGCGTTGGGTACATGGTGTCGGGTCCCGGCGCCGGGGGGTCGACTACCGGCGCGCTGATTGCCCTCATCATCCCTCTTGCGTTCGGGTATGGCACGGTCATGATCCGTCGCCACTCCGAGATCGCGATGGCGCCGGCAATGCTGCTGTCGGCATTGATCAGCGCCGTGATCTCGGTTCCGTTCGCCCATCCGTTCGACGTGACCCGGCACGATCTGGTGCTGCTGCTCGCATTCGGCTTTGCCCAGCTCGGCATCGGGCTGGCCATCTTCAGCATCGGTGCTGCGCGTGCGCCCGCCACCGACGTCGCCCTGCTGTCGATGCTCGAGCCGATCATGGGTCCCATCTGGGTGTGGATCTTCATGGATGAATATCCCGGGGTCCCTGCACTCATCGGCGGTGCGATCGTGTTCGTCGCCCTCGCCGCGCACACTGTCTATGCGGCATCTCGGGCAGGCACTGCCGATGGCCTGCATGACGAGCTGCTCGACGAGATCGACAGCGCGTCGACGCACGCCGGGTGAGCGTCAGCCGTTGTCGACAGGATTCACAGTCAACCCAGGGGCGACGATCGCATCGACAGCGGCCAGCACGTCGGCCGGCAGGCTGACGTCCGACGCGTCGAGCAGTGAGCCGAGTTGGTCCGGCGTTCTCGGCCCGATCAGCGCAGCCGTCACCGCCGGACTGGCAAGAACGAACCCAAGCGCCAGCTGGATCAATGTCAAACCTGCCGCATTCGCAACCGCTGTCAACGCAGCAACGAGCGTGCGTTTCTCGCCGCGAATCACCTCGTCGCGATGGTCGAAATGATCCGGCTCGCGAGCAGCACGCGACACCGCATCGACGAACCCGGACTGGTACTTGCCGGTCAACCATCCGCCGTTCAGGGGCGCCCAGACGAGGACACCGACATCGTGCTGGTGGCACCACGGCAGCACCTCGACCTCGGCCGCGCGAACCAGCACGGAGTACGGCGGTTGCTCGCTGCAGGGCACGGTCACGCCGAGATGTTCGGCCCGCGCTCGTGCCTCGGCGAGTTGGTCGGCCGAGAACGTCGATGTGCCGATGGCACGCACTTTCCCCGCCTTCACCAATTCGTCGAACGCCTGCAACGTCTCGTCGATCGGCGTATCCGGGTCGGGCCGATGCATCTGATAGAGGTCGATGTAGTCGGTACCCAGGCGACGCAGGCTGGCTTCACACGATTGCATCACCCAGCGCCGCGACAGACCGCGTTCCAACGGCACGTCGCTCATCGCGTTGCCCACCTTGGTCGCCACGACCACACTCTCGCGACGCCCT
>JANOJI010000539.1:0-12105 GCA_031408175.1 Ilumatobacteraceae bacterium | reverse complement strand
ATGCGGCTACCAGAGTGGTCGGCTATCGCATACCGGGTAGCTCATCGCGGTTGGAAAGCGCAGCCTTGTCAGTCAACGTGGCCGTCACGAGGCGGCGTGCAGAAAGCGTCGGCCTCGTCGTAGCGGTCCAGCATCGAGGCCGGCCGGCCGAGGTAGGCGGCTACCGGCCCCTGGCTTGTCGCCCCGTTGAATGCCATCTGCCTGGCGTACGGCTCGAGGAGCGGGAACAGTTGGCGACCGAGTCGCGATCACCCAGCCCAGAGCCCACATCGCACGGTTCGGTCGTTCCGCCGAGCAGCACACGTGTGTTGACCGTGGAGCGGGGTGACGACACAGTTGTCCGAGCCGACGCATCGCATCGCGCCGCGCCGCAGGAGGAGCCCAATGTCTCGGATGGCACCGGTACCCATCGAGGAGTGTCACGATTCCGACCTCCGCAGCACGCTGGAGCACTTCGTGAAGACGTTGGGCTTCGTGCCGAACAGTCTGCTGACGATGCAGCGGGTCCCGGCTATCGCCAAGGCCGTGGTGCAACTCAACAAGGCAGTGTTCGATCCCGCCGGTCGCGTCGATCTCGGCCTCAAGCGACTCGTCGCCCACATGGCCAGCTACGCCGCAGGGTGCCAGTACTGCCGCGCCCACACCGCGGTCAGTGCCACCCGCCACGGCATCACCGACGAGAAGATGGCGTCGATCTACGACTACCAGACGAGCCCGTTGTTCGATGACCGAGAGCGGGCTGCGCTCGACTTCGCCCGTGATGCCGCGTCGATCCCCAACGCTGTCACGGATGCCTCCTATGAGGAGCTCACCCGACACTGGAGCGACGATGAGATCGTCGAGATCTTGGGCGTGGTGTGCATGTTCGGCGTGTTCAACCGTTGGAACGACTCGATGGCCACACCGCTAGAGGCCGAGCCGATCGCCCGCGCCGGGGCACTGCTCGGTGACGCAGGATGGTACGTCGGCAAGCACACCCAGTCGCCTTGAGCGCCTCGGGAGGACAGATGTCGCTGACTCCAGCCGAAATCGCCGAATGGGCTGCTCGGCTCGCCAAAGCGCGTCGCGATCGCGTGGGATGTGACCCGATCACGTCATCAATCGATCTCACCATCGACGACGCGTACGCGATTCAACGGGCCGGCACTGCGCTCCGGCTGGAGCGCGGCGAGAAGCTCATCGGCTGGAAGCTCGGCTACACCTCGATGGCGATGCGCGCCCAGATGGGAATCGATCAACCGAACTTCGGCCCACTCACCGACGCAATGCTCGTGGCTCATGACGGCACTGCGAGCCCGGCGCTCATCCAACCACGCGTCGAACCGGAGATCGGACTGCGCTTCGACCATTCGCTGCCCGGTGACGCGAATCTGGACGAGGTGCTCGGCGCCGTCCGCGAGGCGTTCGCCTGTCTCGAGATCGTGGACTCCGTCTATCCGAGCTATCGGTTCCGTCTCGAGGACAACACGGCCGATGGCTCCTCCGCTGCGCAGCTCGTCGTTGGGCCGGCACTCAAGAGCATCGAGCGCCTCGACGAGGTCACCGTCGAGCTACTGCACAACCGCACGGATTGCGGTTCGGCGACGGGGCGAGCGGCGTCAGGTCACCCGGCGGCCGGTGTTGTCTGGCTGGTCGGCCAACTGGCCCTGCAGGGTCGGCACATCGAGGCGGGCAACATCGTCATCACCGGCGGACTGACCCGGGCCGTACCGCTGGACTTCGGCGATCACGTTGAAGCGGTGTTCGATGATAAGAGTCGAGTCGCGGTACATCGCCCGTCACCCCCCAATCCTGCGTCGCACAATCGAGTCGACGGCATCGCGAGATTTGAAGGCCCGCCGTCGCCAGCCGTCTGAACTCGACCGCGCTACTGGACGATGTTGTGGACAGGCATGACGTCGGGCTGACCCGGATCCACGCCGAGTTCGGCGAGGATCGGCATCAAGGTCTGGCCAAAGGCGTCAAAGTCCTCCTGCGAGTCCCACACGTCGTAGACCATAAGGCTGGCTTCAGGGCCAAACGTCGAGTGATGCGAACGGCCCTTCGGTTTGCCCTGCCCCACTGTTTCGAGCTTCTGCATGATTTCGTCGTACTGCCCTGCCGACATCGCCTCTGGATGGAAGTAAACCGCAATCGACATGACCCGTGTCTAGCACAGGCGACAACGTCGATGAGTAGTGCGGTTGCCAACTACTGCCTACTTCGTCGCAGCAAGGCGGACGGGAGGAGCCGTCGGACGAACCCGTCGTCACGATCAGTCCCGGCGACACGTGCACGTTGCGAATGGTCGGTGTTGATCGCCGCACGGGGCTCATTCACCGATGCCGGGGTTTGCTCCGGCAACCTGCGCGTGTTCGGTGGCCGGAACCGCGCCGGGCTGGCTCGACCTCCCGGCTGAACGGCTGAGCATCTCGATCCGCGAGACCGGCCTGTCATGAACGTGCGCGTCGTTGCGCCGGAGGACGAATCGGTGCTGCGCGCGGGGAATGCCGTGCGTGGAACATCCCGAAGTCGTGGATGATGCCCTGGTAGCGCGTTGCAGTGACGGGGACGCCGGCCATGTTCGATCGCCGGCCTAGACATCGCACGGCCCAACTGGCCGAGTTCAGGGGCCGGCGACGAATCGTTTGAACCGTCGTGCGGAGAGAGGATCGCCTTCGACGCACAGCGCCCATCCATCCGGCCGTCGCGCCCAGCGCAAAGTGCACCGGGCGCGCAGGTTCTTCGACTCAGCCCTGAACTCCGAGCTGGGCCATCAGACTCGCCTGATCGAAGTAGGAGTGCCAGGACGTGATCCGACCGTCGTCGCCGACGCGCACAACATCGCAAGCCTCAAGCAGTACCGCGTTTCCCGTGGGCGGGACGTCTCCGATGGGAGTCGAAAACACGCCGGTGTGGGTCATCGTGATGCGCAGTTCCAACGCGATCGCGTCGCCAGTTTCGATCGAGCCGACGATTTCGTGGTGGACGTCGGGAAAGCCATGGCGATAGGCCTCCAACATGAGACGGAGCTCGCTCGGGCCCCTCATTCTCATTCCACCGGGCATCACGATCTCGGCGTCCGGTCGGACTAGTTTGGGCAAGTCGTCGAAACGGCCTTCCTCGAACACCTTCCACCAGCTCGTCGTCGTTTCCAGTGCGATCCCCATCAAGGGCTCCTTGATCTCGACATTCGTTGTCTACAACATTCGCCCCACCAACCCGATCGGATCACGTGCACGTCCCCGTCCCTACCAGAGATCCCGGCGAGACGCCTGTCGATCGTCGTGCGGCGGGCGGGGGCAGGTAGCCGGTCACGTTCCCGGCGGGGGATGTATTTGTAGCGATGGCAGCCGGATCAACGAGAAGCTCATCAAAGGCATGATCGGGCGAGCCGGGGGAGTCGCCGCTGAACCCGGTCGTTGATGGTGCGACCCGCTGAGCAACCACGACGCGTGGCTCGATCGACCAACCGGTCGCTCCCTCTCTGCTTCAGCCGTTCCTTGGGCGCTCCGTCAAGGACACCCAGATGCGACGTTCGGTGCTCAGCCTTCGGTCTCCCAATAGTCAAAGCAACCGTCATCAGCGGGCGCCTGGCCCCAGGTCCTGGTTTCGGAGCTGGCTAACCCGTTCGTATCCGCGCCCACCAGTTCCGCCACACCGTCGGTGCTTGGTTTGTCAATTCCGGTGTCTCTTCTGAGTGACGTTGTTCGGCGATTCGCTGTCGAGCGCCCTGCACTGGAGGGTGCCGGTTGCTCGCGCATACGGTGGCGCCCGTCGTCTCCGGGGTGCAGGATGGGTCCGTGAGCCGCCAACGTGGTCCCGAGCTCAGGCACATTGTCGTGATCCGTCATGCCAAATCGAGCTGGGACGATCCGTCGGTCGCGGACCATGACCGGCCGCTGTCGAAGCGCGGCCGCAACGCGCTTTCCCGGCTGCGCGATCACATCGAGGGCCTCGAGCTGCGCCCCGAGCTTGTCATGTGCTCGAGCTCGCGTCGAACCTGCGAGACGCTCGCAGGCATCCGTGCGGCGTTCGGTCGAAAGGCGCGCGTCGAGTCGGACTCGACGCTGTACGGCGCAGGCGCCGAGCACCTGGTCACCGAACTACGACAACTCGACGATCAGGTCACCACCGTGGTCCTCATCGGACACAACCCCGGGGTTGCCGACTTGGTGGATCTTCTCGCCGTCGCTTCGGGAACCGGCGGGGCCGCGATCGACACGTTCCCGACTGCCGCGGTCGCGGTCCTGTCGGTGGCCGGGCCATGGCGCGCGCTACAACCGGCCTGTGCCTTGCTCGAGAGCTTCTGGGCGCCGCGACGACCGGGCTGATCGACGCTGCCGTATGGACATCACGACGATGAGGGCACGCGTCGAGCAAGCGCGTGTCGCGCGACTGGCCACAGTGCGACCGGACGGTCGTCCTCATGTCGTGCCGTGCTGCTTCGTCCTGAGCAACGAGGTGCTCTACTCAGCGGTCGACGCAAAGCCGAAATCGACCCTTGCATTGCGGCGACTCGACAACATTCGAGCCGTCCCCTGGGTTGCGATGCTGGTCGACCACTACGCCGACGACTGGGCGGCCTTGTGGTGGATCAGGATCGATGGCAGGGCGCGAGTCATCGACTCCGGACCCGAGTTCGACCACGCACTACAGCTCCTCGCCGGCAAGTACGAGCAATACCTGCGAAATGCGCCGCCGGGCCCGGTCATCGCGATCGACGTCACCGATTGGCGAGCCTGGCCTTGATCAGGCGCTCCCACCGCACCTCATCCACAGGCTCCTCGGTCACACCAGCCCACTCATGACCGCCCGCTGCGCAACGATCGAAACCACAGCGTGGATAGCGCCTTCGAGCAGTTCTGTCGCCAGCGGTCACCACCGGCGGTGAACACCTCGACCTCAAGACCGACGCCCTCACCGCTGTTGCCGAATGGGTCAAGAGCCATGCCAGAGTCACCGTGAACCGGGCTTGTTGACGGTGATGATCAAGTCCGGAGCTACGCGATCTGCACACAACGCGCCGGGATGCGATCGGCGCTCCCGCAGGGTTTCACAATGTCTTGACGCCGCGCGATATGGGGAGGATGCTGGATTCCCCATTTTGAGCACCGCGCCAAGGAGGTTGGTTATGTTCATTCAGGTCATAGAAGGCAGGACCGCAAATCCTGAGGAAGTGCACAAGCGACTCGAGATCTGGCAGCGAGATCTGATGCCCGGAGCGATCGGGTACCTCGGCTCGACTGCCGGGTGCACGTCGTCGGGTGATTGCATCTTGATTGCCCGCTTCGAGAGTCGTGAGGCCGCCCAGCGAAACAGTGATCGTCGCGAGCAGACCGAGTGGTGGTCGGCGACCGAGAAGTGTTTCGACGGACCGGTCCGGTTCCACGACACCGACGACGTCCAACTGATGACCCACGGCACACTCGACAACGCCCATTTCGTGCAGGTGATGGGAGGGCATTGCGCCGACCGCGACCGGCTCGTCGAGCTCGAGCACGAGACCGACCCGATGCTTGCCGATCTACGACCGGAGCTCATCGGCGCCGTGACTGCGTACTTCGCCGACAACGAGTTCACCGAGGTGGCCCATTTCACATCCGAGACTGAAGCTCGTCGAGGCGAGACTCGGGAGATGCCCTCCGAGATGGCCTCGAAGTTCGCCGAGTGGGAGACGCTGATGAAGGTCGATCGGTACATCGATATCACCGATCCCTGGCTGGTCAGCGCCTAACTCCCGACACCCGCCATCGCGGTGCGACGTTCTTGCCATCAGCCACGTGCTCGACGCGCGTGGGACACCAAGGCCGCTTCGAGGCACCGATTCCGAATGCAGATTCGAGGACCAAGGAGGATGGGTTTACCGGCATTGACTTCACACACCCGCGGTCCTCGAGAAGGGCTGGGTCGCAGTACCGATGGCGATCGAATTCACCGATGACCGCAGTCGTCGATGGCGACGCACACACACCCGACGCCGCGCTCCACATTCGGACGAAGAACGTCGAATCAAGGCGCTGGAGCTAGGCCAGTTAGCTTCCAAGTCAGACCTCGGCAGCGGCCTCGTAACCGCAGTCAGTTCTGCAGTCAGATCAATGCCGGATGGCTGAGCCGGTCTGGGTCTCGCCATGGTCCATGACAGGGTTGGCCACTCGAGCGCGGTCCGACGGAATCTGAACGTAGTCCCGAAATCTGGGGGGAATCGGCCGTCTCGTACTCCGATCGAGGCCCACCGTCATTTCCTTGACGAACGCGAAGATGAGGTGCAAAGTGCCCTCTCCAACGTCAAAATGGTCCTCAACATGTCCTTCTCCACCTCCAACCAAGGGCGGCAAAAGGGCGGACGGGGCGGCAAAAGGGCGTGGCACACAGGTCAACAACGGTCATCTGCGGTCAACAACGGTCACTCAAAAACGATGGCTGAACTGGGCGAACATCCCTGACCAGCACTTTGGCCGGAAAAATCAGGGGGGTTCGATTCCCCCCAGCTCCACCGCGCCCTCAAAATGGCCTCTGACCAGGTTCTTTGTGGGGGTAAGCCAGGGGCGGCGAATCCCCCCGAGCTCCCCGCAAGTCTGTGACCAGGAGAAATGCGTCCGATCGGGACGGGGGAATCTGGGGGTAGCAACCTCCCATCAGCAAATCGGGCACCGCGAAACCGCAGGTCAACAGGGGTCTTCTGCGGACCGCTCTCGATTGGGGCGGCAAGAGGGCGGACGACGACACGACTACTACAACCGAAGCCCCGGCAGTCGATGGATCCCGCGCTCCATCGCGTCGACCCTGCGCCGCCTGAAGGGATGTAGTTGGTGGTGGGTCCTGGTGACGGCGGTTGGGGATTGGTGCGTTGACAATCGCGTCAATCATCGCGATGGGGCGTCGTTGAGCGCCGCACGTGACGTATCCCAGTCCGGCACTTGTGATACCCGAACTGACCCTTCGAGCGCGCATTCTGGGACTCCCCGCGGCGCGGAACGCCGGTTTGGCGAGCGCTTGTCGTCACCGGCGTGCACCTTCGACGCTGGCGATCGCGAACGTCCTGTCCTCGCGTTTCGGGGCGCGCGTTCTGCGACCGTACGTAATCGGCCAGCGTCTCCGCATTGCCGAGACGCCCGTGGAGCTCTTCGATCTGCTCGATGGTGAACACGCGGCGACGCTGCCGCACGCGCCGATCCCCCCATACCACGCACCCCTGCGGGCGATAGTCATCGCCCACTACCGCCGGCTGCGCGACGCACACGACTGATCGGTCAGCGGCCGCGGCCGCGCAGGCGGTTGATCAACTGGTTCACGCTGGTGCCATGCACGCGGGCAACGGTCTCGCCTCATTCGCAAGGAAATCGTGAGCCGCACCGTCGTCTGCTTGGTCATGCAACCACGATCTCACGACCCCATTTTGCGAGACTGACCCAAGTGCGTTCGGATCAGGACGGAAGCACGACGGGCCGAACGGCAAGGGACGGGAACGCCGGTCACCTGCGTTGGTGTCCGTTTCGGGCGCTCATCCGCCGGGCGTGTGGAACAGCTGGAAGGCCCCGCTCTCGGCGAACTCATCGACTTGCTTGGTCCACTCCTTCGTGGCGAGCAACTCATCGCCGGACACCTCCCAGTCGATGCTGACGTAACCGCCGCTGACCTGATCTTGCCCACTCAACTCGGCGATATGCGTGATAACGAAGATCTCCGTCCACCACGGGCTCGAGGGAACTGGCACCGACGGGCCATCGGGACACGAGAGGATTGCGCTCTCGGACGTGTCGCCGGGCAGGTACGACATGGCGAAGTTCACCGGCTGGTCAACGGCTTCGGACCCCTCGGTCAGGATCAACAACTCGAGGACCCGGAACGGACCACCACCACCGAGGATGCTCTCCACATTGCACACGGGTAGAAACCACTCGAACGCCGTGTTGACCAACGGAGCTTCACCGCTGATCATGTTCGCATCCGGGTCAAAATGCAGCGGGACCTCCGCCGTCACAGAGGATGCGTAGCCACCGCCCGCACTCTCGTCGGTTGCAGACGATTCGAACGTCAACTTGAACGTCAGGCACTGGACCGTCAGTTCTCGTGCCTCGCGCAGCACCGCAGCGTCGACCGGAACGCCGAGCAGGTCCCAGATCGCGTACTGGCGTTCATAACTCCGCCAGACCCGGGCCATGCGGTGGATGACGTGCTCCTCGACACACAGCTCGAATTCTTCGAGAATGCACAGCCTGGCCACGTTGTCCACCAGGCCTGGGTAGTCCTTCAGACCATCACCCGCTTCCAACCCGAGAACGCCGCGCATGTGCGCCAGGCTGAGCACGGTCTCGATGGCCAGGCGTCCGGCCGCGCAGCTCTCGCCGGCGGCGGCCACTCGCGGCTTGAGGACGAACTCGTCGTACCGGCTCCAGATCGCCTCGAATGCGGCGGCGGTTTCTGCACTGTCGTTCTCGAGGCCGGCCAGTGCCCGTTGTCGCGTTCGGCTCAGCTCGGCGTTCAGCGCGTTCTGCAATCGCCGCTCGACATCGCCGCCGAGGCGCTCGCGCACCGGCTCGAGGTCCGCCAGCAGACCCTTGGTCACGCCGTTGCCACTGAAGTGCCGCACCTGGATCTTGATCTCGGCCGAATCCACAACCGGCGTGGCAACGATCAAGTCCGATCCGTCTCCGTCGTATCCGAAGACGATCTGCTCATCGACGTGAATCGGTGCGGCCGGTGTGATGGTCAAGACCGCAGCGTTGTAGAAGAACAACCCCTCCGGGCTCAACTGCACGGCGTAGGACTCGTTGCCGAAGGGCATGCCGGTGATGCTGGCGACCGGGGTCAGCCCGACCGTTGTCTCGTTCAAAAGGGCGTCGGAGGGGATGTCCAGGGTGTAGACGGTGCCGTCGGCCCCGGTGGCATTGATCGTGCCGCCCTCCACCGGGACGACAACCTCAGCCGTCTTGCTCGCGTCCAACGCGATCTCAACCGCGATGGGATCGGTCGGAATCTTGAAGATGAAGCTCAAGTCGGGCGGCTCAGCAACCTGCACGGAGCTCGCTGGTACGTCGAGGTTCGAGCTCGCTGCGACTTCGATTTCGACGGTGGGGGCCGCGCTCTCGTCGACCGTCGAGCCCGTCAACTCCGCGGTGTCGGAGCAGGCGACGAGGAGCCCGACCAGCGCCAACGCCGAGGCGCGGGTGATCACGCGGCTGCGCCACGTTGAGTCCCCGAGGTCGGTCTCGTCCATGGCGTAGAGGTCTCCGCCTCACAGGCTCGACGTTCCTGTACGGCTTGTCGGACCATTCACCGAACCAGACCGTCACCGTATCACCTGGCCGTCGACGAACTCGACGATCAACTCCCGTCCAGCGACACGACCGAGACAGAGGGGTGGCATGGCCGAGGTCGCGATCGACGATGACACCCCAGACGCTGGTGCAAGGCTTTGAATGCCGGCTCATTGATCACAGACCCCCGGCCAGGAAGGCTTCGACCGCGTGAAGGCGAGAGCGCCGTCGTCGATACCTTCTAAGCGAATGAAGTCAACGTCCGCAACGGCGCGTCATAGGCGTCGCTCGACGACATCGCGGCCGAGGTCACCGCCGGGGCGACCACCGACTACGACCGGCTGATCGCCCTCCAGAACTGGTTGCGGAGCAACTTCGAGTACAGCACCGAGGTCCAGCCCGGACACGGAAACAACGCGATCGAGAACTTCCTGCAGATCCGCAAGGGCTACTGCGAGCAGTTCGCGGCGACGTTCGCTGTGATGGCGCGCACGCTCGGGATCCCGTCCAGGGTCGCCGTCGGCTTCACGCCCGGGCAGCTGGACTCCGACGGCTGGTACAGCGTGTTCAGCCGCAACGCGCATGCCTGGCCA
Source organism: Ilumatobacteraceae bacterium (assembly GCA_031408175.1). Classification (GTDB taxonomy): domain Bacteria; phylum Actinomycetota; class Acidimicrobiia; order Acidimicrobiales; family Ilumatobacteraceae; genus JAENVT01. Next base: position 2,273 of record JANOJI010000539.1, on the reverse strand, counting down.
GAGATCTGGTTCGACAGCATCGGCTGGATCCCGTTCGAACCGACGCCGAAATGCGGCATCCCCGGCGCCAGCTATACGGGCGTCGAAGCGGACCAGCAGCCCGCCCCGTTGGGGTTGGATGCGCCAACTCATCGCGGTGCTCGCCGACATCCACGCCATCGACCCGACAGTTGCTGCGGTGCGCCCGTTCCAGCCGTACATCCGGGACTCGTACGGTTTGCCGAAGTGGGTGACCAAACCCGCCGTGTGGGGACGGGCCATCGAGATCTTCCACGGTCCCGTGATCGCTGAGGACCGGACGTTCATCCATCGCGACTTCTATCCCGGCAACGTGTTGTGGTTCCGTCGTCGCATCAGCGGTGTGGTCGATTGGGAGGCGGCCAGCGCGATATCAGTAGTGCCAGTTCCGATTTCGCCCCCGAACAGGCGGCGGGCTCAACCGGTGGAGCGCCGGCTGTACGGGCGCGAAATCGGTAGGCGGGCTACCGAAATCGCGCCCAATGGACCGGGGTGACACGGCTTTGAGAAGGCGCGCCTATCCGGCGTCTGTGCTCCCCGGGTGATGCCCCATACCGCTCACGTCGAGAGTCTGGTCGACCAGGGCATAGGTGCCGTTCAGGGTTAGTCAGCGTCGGACATTGTGCCGCCCGGACCCACGTTGTAGCGGACACTGCCGGGCTGGAAACTGCCGTCGATGTATGTGAACGGTCCGGCTGGTAGGTGCCAGATCGCTGAGGCTGCGGTGGGAGTCGGTCGACCACGCGACACCGTCCAGGCCTTGATAGGTGTTGACCATTGGGCCTGCTCGAGGCCGGTCGAGAGCGCGGCGAAGCGGTCGGTGGTGCTGAAGTCCAGCGGGGCGCCGCGGTCGTCGACCGAGACTCGGCCCGTCACGGTGTGGGGCCCATCGCTGAGCCTGACGTCGAAGGCGCCGTCGTCGACTTCGCTCCAAGTTGTGTTGGCGCCCAGCAACATTGAGGGCGCGAGCAGAACAGCGTCGTTGAGGAAGGTGGAGAGTTCGCCGATGTCGAACTCGTCACCGCTTCCGTCAACCACGGTGAACCTGTCGAGCACCTTGCCGAGCATTCGTCCGTGCCCGCTGACGTACGTGTCGCGAGCCACCATCGGCACAAGGTGCAAGAATCGAGCGCGCATGTGAAAGACGCGTGCGATTGGCGAGGCGGTGTTGTATTGCCATGCCTGGCACGGCATCCACCTTTGGCCGGGGCCGCGTCGGAAACGACCGGTGAACCGTGCCTGAAACGACCAGTCGCGTGGTCGACCGACGACACCCATGAAAAGGAGATAGCGCTGCACCGTGTCGGGAAGATCGGCGAGGTCCGCTCCGGTGACAAGAGACGGATAGCTGGGCGCGGATGCAAGATCGACGGATGCCACCGTGGCCAGGAAAGCTTGGTAGAACGACCCCGACGGGATTCTCTCGTCTTCCATCGACGGTGACGGCTCGATCGTCATGGCTGGGCACCTGCTGGCAAGACCCGACCCGGCACTCGAGCCGCTCGCGCTCGACTGAGGTCGTGGAAGCCGGCCGAGGCGATACCGAGCAAGATGGCACCGGCAGCGATCCCCGTAGTGGCCGCGAGAGCGGTCCCAGACATGACTGCGACCAGGAGCATCGGTCCGACGATGAGCACCCAGCCGGCGGGTCGGTACCGCGGCACATCGACTCGGTGGTCGAGCCACAACAGCAGCGGTCCGATCGTGACCGCGATCGACGGCAACAACCAATCGGACTGTCCAGCGGCGATCACGATTGCCGGAGCAGCGAATGAGGCCGCGAGTTGGACGACGGTGGCGATCGTCACGGCGCGCTCGACGTGCTTGCCTTCGGGACTCGCCGGACGTGGAGCCGCGCCCGCCGTCGTGCGGATGCCATAGACGACGACTACAGCCACGACCGCTGTGCATACCGCTGCTAGAGCGAGTCCGGTTCCGCCTTCGATGGTGAGGCTGCCGCGGATCAGCCAGAACGCGGCGAACGCGACTTGAATGAAGCCTCCGACTCGGCGAACCCGCCGAGACCACGCAGTCTTCGCGGCGAGCTCAGCGCCGGTCACGGCACGCGCGGCCCTCATGATGCGGTCGTTCGGGCCCGGTACCAGGCAACGGTGTCGGCGACCGCCGTCGCGAGCGGCGTGCCGACCGAGCCGAACGTGGTCTGGAACTTCGTGGTGTCCAGAACGAATGGCTCATCGAACTCGTAGGACATCTCGGCGAGCCCGCGCATCATCGGGCTCACCAATCCCAATGCT
>JANOJI010000534.1:0-7672 GCA_031408175.1 Ilumatobacteraceae bacterium | reverse complement strand
GCGATGGATCATGAACGCCGAGGTTTCCCACTCGCCTTCGCCATCGACGACGCGACCCTCGAAGTCGATCGTCAAGATGTCGCGTTCGGTGATCTCCGACCAGTGCGGCCCATAGCGATTGAGTAAAAAGAGGTCATCGTGGCCGGGAAGGGCGAGCGAGAAGTGGTTGTCGATGCCCTCGTTGAAGCCGTGATAGGCCGCCGCCCGGAACGCCGCAGCAAGCTCGCGCTTGGCAACGATTGCCACGTCACTGGAGATCGATGATGTTGCCGACATGGTGAAAAGGTATCACCCGGTGTCGTCAGCGAGGTCGGCGACGACCTGTTCGATGTGCAGTCGGGCATTGCCGATGCGATCGCGGCAGAACGCGATCAGTTCGGCAGCACGCTTGACCTGAGTGGCCAGCACGTCGACGTCGACATCGGCTCGTTCAAGCTCGCCGAGGATCGTCTCGAGCTCGGCGAGTGCAGCGGCGTATCCGCCGGCAACTGGTTCGGTCATGTACTGGTCTCCTCGACGCGGCTGCGGGCACTTCCCTTGGCGAATGTGGTGACGATGGTTGTACCAGCGGCGAGATCGTTGGCGTCGCGCACGACGGCACCATCGGCGCTACGGGTGATGCTCCAGCCGCGAGCCATGGTGTGCACCGGGTCGAGCAGGCGAACCCTGGCGGTGACGGCGTCGAGGTGGCGCAGTTCGGGTTCGAGTCGAGCCGGAACCCGGCCGAGCGACGCGCGTGCCGCGACGAGCCGATCGTTGCTGCGCTCCAGGACGCGGCCGGCGGCGGCACCAAGGCGTTGACGGCGGTGCCCGAGCCGATCCTCGCTGCGTTCGACGGCCGACACGGTCGCCCGACGAATGCCGTGGGCGATGGTGGCCAACGATGCGTTGGATTGTTGCATGGCCCGATTGGAGTGGGCTTCGATGGCCGACCACACCCGCTCGACCTCGGCTTGGAACGCATAGACATGCTCGACCAGTGCCGCTGCACAAGCGGTTGGGGTCTTCAGCGAGCTATGGGCGACCTCGTCGGCCACGCTGCGATCGACCTCGTGGCCAAGACCGGTGAACACGGGCACCGGCGAGGTTGCGATGGCGGTGGCAATGGTCTCATGATCGAACGTGGCCAGGTCGGTCTTGGAGCCGCCCCCGCGTATCAGCACGACGACATCGAGATCGTCATGCCGAGTCAACGTGCGCAATGCGCTGGACACCATGTCGACGGCGAACTCGCCCTGCACGCGCACATCGATCACCCGCAGCCGAAACGCCAGGCCGCTGCGATCGAGCTCGTGGGTGAAGTCGCCCCACGCCGCGCTCGCCGTGCTGGTGACCACCCCGACGCGCAGCGGGGCTGCGGGCACGGCGATGCGCCCGTTGGCGTCGAACAAGCCCTTGGCAACCAACCGCCGCACGACATCGTCGCGCTCTAGTGCCATCTCCCCGAGCGTGAACCGCGGATCGAGGCTGCTCATCTTCAGGCCGAGTTGTCCCGAGGGGGCGAAGTAGTCGAGATGGCCGAACAGCCGCACCTTCAGTCCGTCACTGAGCTGCAGTCGGTGCTTGGCCAGGATCGGGCGCAGCCGCATGCGGGCGTTGGCGAAGAACTGGACATTGATCGCCGCCTTGCCGGTGTCGGTTTCCTCGACGAGACGGAAGTAGGCATGAGGGCCACGCTCGCTCCAGCCCTGGATCTCGCCGCGAACCCACACGCCATCGGTGAAGCTCCGGCGCAGCGCCGAGTTGATCGCCTCGGCCAGTTCGCCGACCGAATAGGTCGGCACTCCACCGTCGTCAAGATCGAGGTCGAAGGCCACCTGACTCACGGGGAAAGTCTGGCCCGTCAGGCGCCGAGTTCGCGCACGTTGTCGAGGTCGACGTCGAACTCGCCCGGGAACTCGCGCGGGTCGTCGACACCGAACAGTTGACCGTCGATCGGCAGGTGCTGCTTGCGGCGCAGGTCTTCGATCGCGTTGAGGGGCCGCTCGAGCGCCCGTCGACGGGTGGTGGCCAACTCGTCGAACGATCGGTTGAGCGTGTCGAACTGACGCCTGACCTTGTCGATCGACTCGGTGTACTTGCCCCACTGCTGGCCGAACTTGCCGAGCAGCTGCAGAATCTCTTGACTGGTCTCCTCGATCACGAAGTTGTCGAACGCCTGCCGGATGACACCCAGAAACGCGAACAGCGTGAGCGGCGAGCAGATGACCACATTCGACGCCATGGCCTCTTCGATGAGGCCGGTGTCGCTCTCGTGGATGAACGCACTGACGGTTTCGTTGGGCACGAACAGCAGCACGTTGTCGACGGCGAATCGGTCGTCGGTCGAGGCGTACTCGCGGCGAGCGAGCTCTCGAACCCTGGCCCGCACATCGCGCACAAACGTGGCCCGGTGTGCTGAACGCTCGGCCTCGGTGGAGGCATCGAGGTACTTGAGGTACGCGGCCATCGGGAACTTGACATCCATGAAGAGCACGTGTCCCTTCGGCAGCAGGAACGTGAAATCGGGGATGCCGGTGCCCTCGCCAACGACAGCAGTGCGCTTGTGGTAGTTGACGCCCTCGTGAAAGCCGGCAAGCCGCAGCACGTCTTCGGCCATGCGCTCGCCCCACTGACCGCGAGCGTTGGAGCTGGCCAGAGCTTCACGCAGGCTGTTGGTGGTCGACGACAGCACCTGGGTGATCTCAGAATGGACCTGCAACGAGCGATCGACCTGGCCGAATCGCTCGGATGTGGCTTCGCCGAGTTGCTGCACGAGCTGTGACAACCGATCGATGTCGGTGCGAACGCCACTCTGCACCTCGCCGAGGCGCTGGTCGATCAGCTGCTGTCGGCCGGCCAACGAGGCGTCGCTGGCCTGGGTGTGGGCGCCGAGCTGCTCGCGGCTCATGGTGATGGCCTGCTCGACAGCCAATCTGGCTGCCTGGCTGATGATGTCGGCCGAGATGGATGGCGCAGCAGCCGGCTCGGCGGCTGGCGGATTGCGACGGGCGACCAACCAGGTCAGTGCGGCCACGGCGGCCACAAGGCAGATGACGAGTGCGATCTCCATGGTCACCATCATGACGAGGGGGTGTTACAGGGTCGCGGATGGGGCGAAATCACCCTGGTAGCAGCGTGTTTTCGCCGGCGCGGACCTGGGCGGCGTAGAACCCGTCGAGGGCCATCAGATGGTCATGGGTGCCTTCCTCGACGATGCGGCCGGAGTCGAGCACCAGGATTCGGTCCGCATCGCGGATGGTCGACAATCGATGGGCGATCACCAGCGCTGTACGCCCGCGCAGGGCCTCGTCGAACGCCGCCTGTACGTGGGCCTCGTTCTCGTTGTCGAGGTGGCTGGTCGCCTCATCGAGAATCATCATGACCGGGTTCTTCAGCAACAGCCGGGCGATGGCCAGTCGTTGCTTCTCGCCGCCGCTCAATCGATATCCGCGCTCGCCGACCATCGTGTCGTAGCCGTCGGGCAACGAGGCGATCGTGTCGTAGATCCGCGCCCCGCGGCACGCGGCGTCGAGCTCGGCGACGGTCGCGTCGGGCTTGGCATACCGCAGGTTTTCGCCGATCGACTCGTGGAACAGATGCGGATCCTGACTGACCACGCCGATCGCGGCACGCAGCGTTTCCTGGGTCAGATCGCGCACGTCGTGGCCGTCGACGGTGACGGTTCCGCCGGTCACGTCGTACAACCGCGGGATCAGCCCGGCCAAGGTGGTCTTCCCCGAGCCGGAAGCCCCGACCAGGGCCACGGTCTCGCCTGGGCGCAGCGTCAGGCTCAAGCCGGCCAGCACGTCGCGATCTGGATCGTGGCCGAGCAGGGCGTTGGGTGCCTCCAGCGACGACACCGTGACCTCGGCCGCCGTCGGGTACCGGAAGGTGACGTTGTTGAACTCGACCATCCCCTGTGGGTCAACGAGGTCGATGGCGCCGGGCCGATCGGTGATGCTCTCCGGTGCGTCGAGCACCTCGAAGACTCGTTCGAAACTGACCATCGCCGTCATCAGGTCGACACGTGCGTTGGTCAGACCGGTGAGTGGTTGGTAGACCCTGGTGACGAGCGCTGCCAGGGCGACCAACGTGCCACTGCTGATGTTGCCGTCGACGACCAGGTGGGCGCCGACGCCGTAGATCGCTGCAGCACCGAGCGCGCCGACCAGACCGAGGGCGACAAAGAACACGCGCCCGTACATCGCCGACTTGATTCCGATGTCGCGCACCTGGGCCGCCCTGCCCGAGAACAGCGTGGTTTCGTCGTTGGACCGACCGAACAGCTTCACCAGTTGCGCTCCGGCAACATTGAAGCGCTCGGCCATCTGCGAGTTCATCTCCGCATTGGTGTTCATGTGCTGGCGGGCCAGCGCCTGGAAGCGTCGACCGACTCGCTTGGCGGGGATGATGAACAGCGGCAACACGATCAGCGCCAGCAGTGTGAGGCGCCACTCCAGGGCAACCATCGCAGCCAGTGTGGTGACCAGCACCACGACGTTGCTGACCACGCTGCCCAGCGTGCTGGTGACTGCGTTCTGCGCTCCGACGACATCGTTGTTGAGGCGGCTTGTCAACGCCCCGGTCTGGGTCCGCGTGAAGAATGCGATGGGCATGCGTTGCACCTTGGCGAACAGGGCAACACGCAGGTCGTAGATCAGGCCCTCGCCGATGCGAGCCGAGCACCAACGCTGCACGATCGCCAGCAGTGCGTCGGCGATTGCTGCGGCCACAACGACACCGGCCAGCACCGTGATCAGCGAGCGGTCGCCCTTGGGAATGGCGTCGTCGAGGATGGCCCGGAAGGCGAAGGGAGGCACGAGTTCGAGCAGGGCGCTGACCACGATCGTGCACAGGAACACGACGATGATCGACCGGTACGGCCGGGCGAACCGCCACGCCCGTCGCACGGCGCTGCCTTGCAGCCGAGCGCCTTTGAATGCGTCGGTGTCGCCGGGCAGCATCGAGTGTGGTCCCATTCGCATGGGTCGAGGATACGGGTGCCGCCGAGTGACGAGACTCGGAGCGCCATACGCTCTGCGCTGATGCGGCGAGTGGCTTCGATGATGTGTGGTGTCGTGCTACTGGCGGGCTGTGGCATCGAGCCGGGGGTCAGCGCGACCGATGCACAACACTCCGACGCCACCTTCGATCCGAGCGACGATCCGTTCGGGTGGACGCGGTTTGGTGATGTCGGGCGGGTCGAGATCGGGACGTTCACCGTGCCCATCGACTACGCCGACCCGTCGAAGGGCACGTTCGATCTCAACATCGCTCGCCATCTGGCCATGAAACCGAACGAGCGGATCGGCAGCTTGCTGGTCAACCCGGGTGGGCCCGGCTTTGGCGGTAGGGACTTCGCAATCTTCGCCGAGGCGAACTTCGGTCGACCGCTGCTGGACCATTTCGACATCGTCGCCTGGGATCCCCGCGGTACCGGGCTCGGCAAGCCGAAGATTGATTGCATCGACGACTACGACCACTTCTTTGCCACGGGCGACATCACGCCCGACGATTCGGCGGAGCGGCAGCAACTGATCGACCTCGCCGAAGAGTTCACGGAGGAATGCATCGACAACAACGCGGACATCTACCAACACGTCGGCACGAACAACTCGGCCCGCGACATCGACGCAATTCGAGCTGCGCTCGGCGAGGCGACGATCAGCTACCTCGGGTTCAGCTATGGCAGTGAGCTCGGTGCCACATGGGCGACGCTGTTCCCGACGACGGTGCGTGCCGCCGTGTTCGACGGCGCGGTCGATCCCGCGGCCGAAGGGACCGAGAGTGGCGTGCAGCAGGTCAAAGGATTCGAGGATGCGCTGACTGCCTTTCTCGGTGCATGCACAGCGGACGCCAATTGTCCGTTCAACAACGGCGGAGACGCCGAAGGAGCCTTCGACCGGCTGATGGCAGCGCTCGACGCATCGCCGGTGCCGAGTCAAGCGGGTCGTCCTGCGGTCTCGCTCAATGTTGCCGGGTGGGCTGTTGGCCAGGCGTTGTATTCCCAGGCGAGTTGGCCTCAGCTCGCGCTGGCTCTGGCCAACGCTCAGAACGGTGATGGCGCAGGTCTGCTGGCGCTGTACGACGAGTATTTCGTTCGCCGGCCCGACGGCACGTACGCGGATTCGCTCGAAGCCTTTCAGGTGATCAGTTGTATGGACTCGGCGGAACGCCCGACCATCGAGCAGGATGACGCCGACGTGGTGAAGTTCCAGGCGGCTGCTCCTCGATTTGCCCTCCGCAGCGTCGGCAGCTACTCGTGCACGTTCTTTCCGCCGGCCACCGATCCGCGGATCGAGATCACCGGTCAAGGTGCTGGCCCGATCGTGGTGCTCGGCACGACCGGCGATCCGGCAACACCGCTCGACGGCAGCCGCAAGATGGCAGCGGCGCTCGAGCAGGGACGCTTGGTGGAAGTGGTGGGCAACCGGCACACCGGCTACGGCCTCAATGATTGCTCGTCGGCGGCCGTCGAGGACTACCTGGTCGACCCGGTCGGCCATCTACCTGCTGAAGGCTTGCGCTGCGAGTAGAGGATTTGGCGGAAGGAGTGGGATTCGAACCCACGGAGACCCATAAGACCTCAACGGTGTTCGAGACCGTCCCATTCGTCCGCTCTGGCATCCTTCCGGGTGGCAGGCTAGCGGGCTTCGACAGGTGTCCCTATCCGGCAATGTTTCCTCAAGACGCCCGCCCTGCGTGCCGATGCATTGTCCGTGGCGGACACGAATCTCTTTCCCGACGAGGCCAGTTTCACGTCTCGACCTGCATGGCAGGTGATCGAGGCGGCACGTCGTCGTTATCTCACCGGTGAGCTGACGTTGCCGACCAGGCCAACCACCAGGATCTTCCTGCGCGACGGCATGGTCTACTTCGCTGAGCGGAGCTCCGACGGAGCGTTGCCGATCCGGCTGATGATGGAGGGTGTGATCACCCGCGAGCAGATGCAACGTGGCACGGTGATCGTCAATGGAGTCGAGCACGTTGGGCGGATGTTCGACGCTGACCCAACGATTGATCGACCGTCGGTCGAGTTGTGCGCCGAGTTGTTCACCGACGACGTCATGGTCACCGTCGCAAACACGTTGGTCGACAGCTACGAGATGGCCCTGTATCGCCGACATCCGAGCGGGATCGATCGTTGGTATCCGCACAGCGTGCCCGTTTCCGGCCGCCAGGGCGAGTCGGCGGTTGCCAGTTCACCGACACCAAAGCCGGCCGTCAAGCCGAAGCCAAAGGCAGAGTCGCAACCGGTGGCGCCCGCCGCGGCAGCACCCGCCGAAGTCAAGGCAACGCCGAAGAACAACCTCAACGCTCCTCCGATCACGCAGGCCGTGCCGGTAACCGCCCCGATAGCGGCAACCCCGCCGCCCCCGCCGCCGACCCTGCAGATTCCCGTGACGGCACCACCCACGGCACAGGTGCCGAAAACGATGCCCGCCCCGACGGCTCAGATTCCGGTGACCGCTCCAGCGTCCTCCGACGTGGATGCAACGGCGATCGCCGACGAGGTGGCCGAGGCCATCAAGCGTGCGTTCGCCAGCATGGGTGCCGGGTTCTAGCTCCAGCTCTACGTGCGACGGTCGGCGAAGAATGCCCGCAACATCGCACCTGACTCCTCGGCACACAGACCGGCCGTCACCGGAGGTCGATGATTGAGCCGCTGGTCGCTGCAGACTTCGTACAG
>JANOJI010000517.1:0-2960 GCA_031408175.1 Ilumatobacteraceae bacterium | reverse complement strand
GCTACGGAGTGACCACGTTTCTGGCAACCAACGACCCCGTCGAGGCAATGGCGTTGCCCGACCGACTCGTCGTGGTCGACGCCGGTCACGTGGTGCAGGTCGCCGAGCCGATCGACGTGTACGAGCGACCGGTCAACCTGGCCGCAGCAGCGTGCACCGGCCAGATGTCGACCCTCACAGTGCAGGTCGAGACCGACAGCGATGGCTTCTGGCTCGTGCACACGTCATTCCGCCACCGGGCTTGGCGACCATCGTTGTCCAACTACGTCGGCGGCATAGTGGTGATAGGCATGCGCCCGAGGTGGATGCACCTCACCGATGACGGGCCGATACAGGCCACGATCACCGAGGCCAGCCCGGGCATCGGCTCGATCACCGTGGCACTCGATGGGGACGCAAGGTCCGGCGAAGCGACGATCACTACGACCGCGCCCGCTCACCGGCGCGGCGATCGCGTGGCATTCAGCATCGATGAGTTGGCGCTCTTCGACCCGCTCACTGGCTACCACCTCCCCTGAGGACAGGCAGTCGTGGGTCAGTCGAGCGGTTCGGTCCATCCGGGCGGAATCCTGATCACAGTGCCTGCTGCGGGGAACTCTGGAACCTGATCGACGACCAAGGTCCAGCCGTTGATGGCCAAGAGGTCCTCAAACGCCACCTTGAACCTGTTCGCGACGGTCGACGGGAAGTCGCCAATCGCAAGCACATAGAGGCACGCCTCTGGATGAACCCGTGCCGCGTTGCCCGTCTCGCACGGAAGTGTGACGGCGATGGTGGTGGTTGTTTGCCCAACCGTCGTCAATGGCAGGTTTTCGGACGGAGCCGCTGGCGAAAGCTTCAGGATGTCGCGAGCGAGCTGGTCAAGGCGAGTCATTGATTCCGGCCTCGGATCCGTTGTGCTGATGCGGATTCCAACACCACCCGATCCAAAGACCCACAACGCTCCGGCATCGTCGTACAACGCCCACGCGGTCTGGTCGGTCAATGGCGGCGGCGGATAGACGCCTTGCACGATGCGCACTGAGGTGTCGGGCCGCGCTGGATCCTTGGCGAAGTCGTAGATGTGATCCGATCCACCCTGCCCCCAGTCCGTGTCGCCGATCAGTTGTTGATCAGGAACGGCTGCGGCGATCAATGCGGTTGCAGCTGATGCATCGATGGTTTCGCTTTGCGGCGTGCCGACAGGTTGGTCGAAGACCGAGGTGGTGAGGGATGTCGCGAGGGCGTTGACAACTGCTCGGATCTCGGCCTTGCCGAAGGCCCCGGTCGAGGCCATGTCGCAGTAGTTCGGCGGACCGGCAAAGTCGCGCCCTCGCGCCCCGACGTCGCATGCAACGCTGACGAACAATCCTGCAGGTGTCTTGACGGACCATCCCTGCGCCGTTTCAACCCACTCACCGGTGACATCGACGGTGGTCGTGGCCTCGGTTGAGTACCCGCCCGCAGCCAACTGGATCTCCAACGTCTTTGCATCACCTGGGCTGATGGCGACGAACCACAGTTGGCTGTCGGTGGCCAACGTCAATGCCACATGCGAGAACCGGTCCGGCAGCGACGGTCGGATCAACTCGTACCACTGCGGGGGCCGGTCGTTCGATACCGGCGACGTATCTGCGGGCGAGAGTTCGTCGGCATCCCGTCGAGCAATCACAGTGAGGCCGAGCACGGTTGCGGCGACAGCGAGGACGGCGACCACCAATCGGCGAACTCGTCGAGAGGATTTCGCCTGAAGGGGTATGACCAGGTCGGCAGGATGCACGAGTTGATCGTCGAGCGCATTCGTCGAGGCGGCCAGTTTCGGGATCATCTCGCTGAGCGTGATGCGCAACCTGGTCTCGAACTCGGTGTCGAAATCTTCGTCGATCATCGCAGGTCCTCCTTCAGATGGCTCAGGGCACGGTGCAATGTGGACTTCACCGAGCCAGCCGGCCAGCCGAGTGTTTCGGCGATTGCATCGATGGTCATGTCCTGCCAGAACCGCAGCACCACCACTGCACGCTCCCTGGCGGGTAGGCGGAGCACCGACATCCAGGTCTCGTCGATCTCAGGCGTGCTCGCTGGAAGCGGTCGCGCCGCCGGATGACGCCCAGCGACCTGCCGGCGTCGTACGACGTTGACACTGAGGTTGACTACCGAGCGCTGCAAATAGCCGACGGCGTTATCCACACGACCCCGATGACGCTGTAGACCAGCGAACGCGTCCTGGACGATCTCTTCGGACACGCTCCGATCAAGCGTGATCGCGGCTGCAAGCCCGAGCAGGCGAGCACGGTGCTCGACGAACAAGCCGTTGACGTCTACTTCGAATTGGGCCGGCGCGGCAGAACGCATCAGCGGTCCACGGGGCCGCTCATCGACACAAACTCTGCCTCCACATTCATGACCTGACAGCAAGCACGGCTAAATCGTTCCAGAAGTCGCCCCTCTTTTCTCCAAGGTCGCGGAAGTGACTAGTGCCAGCGGACCGACGGCGCCGATTCTCAGATCATCTCCGCAAAGGAAGGTGACTCAACCGAACGGGCCCGGACTCACTCGTCGTTAGGTGGCAAGATCTCGCACTGGAGGACCCATTGGCAGCGACGGATGTAGCGAAGACCAACGCGTCGGTGGCGCGGCGCATTCTGGTTGCGACGCACGGGTCGACCGGTGATCTCGCTCCGTTCGTGCCGGTGGTCGCCGCGCCACGTGTCGCCGCGAGAGCCAGCGGCATTCCCCACTTCGCCCTGTCGCTGTACCCCCGACAACTGCGTTGCCCGGTACTCCGACAATGCCCCCGGCGGGGATCGTCGCAACCGAAATTCAGGGGACCGCCAGCAGTAGCTTCGCCGAACCCGTCGTTTCATGGTTCGCGCCGGGCGAGGCCCACTACTGCGAGAACACGTCGGGCACGGTCAGCTTCACCGGGGTTCCCAGCTGACGAGAGGTGTGCAACGATTTGGTCGTGATCGTCGACAGTGCTC
>JANOJI010000033.1:0-5201 GCA_031408175.1 Ilumatobacteraceae bacterium | reverse complement strand
GGCGGAGCACGGCGATCTCGACGACATGGTCGCCGACCTCGCCGATGCCCAGTGGCTCGTCGAGACGCCGTCGGCCGGTTGGGCTATTCGAGACCAGATCAGTCATCTGTGGTTCTTCGATCAGCGCGCCGTGATGGCACTTACCGACCCCGGCGCGTTCGCAGATGACATGCAGTGGCTCATCGCCAACGGTGGCACCGATGCTTCGATCGCTCCTGGCCGATCAGTCGAACCCGCCGAACTCTTGCAACTCTGGCGCGACGACCGGCGCACGTTGGTCGACGTCGCCTCGCTGATGGACCCGGCCACGAGGGTGCCGTGGTATGGCCCGCCCATGGCTGCGCGCTCGTTCATCACGGCGCGGCTGATGGAAACCTGGGCGCACGGTCAAGACGTCGCCGACGCGCTCTGTGTCGTTCGTCGTCCGACTGCACGACTACGCCATGTCGCTCACCTCGGTGTGCGGGCCCGACCGTTCAGCTATGCGATCCACGGCATCACGCTGCCGACCGTCGACGTGGCCGTGCGGCTCACAGGCCCCGACGGTGACCAGTGGACCTGGGGCGAGTCGTCGGATGACATGATCTCAGGCTCGGCGCTCGACTTCTGTCTCGTGGTCACCCAGCGCCGACACCTCGCCGATACCCGGCTCAGTGTCGTCGGCGATGCCGCGGCGGAGTGGATCGCGATCGCCCAGACGTTCGCAGGTGGCGCGGGCATTGGTCGCCAGCCGGGTCAGTTCGCTGTTCTCGACTCGTGATCACAGATCGGTGATCAGCTTGAAGACCTCGGCGGCCGTGTAGTCGAAGGGCAGACCGAGCTCGACCAGCCGAGCCGTGACACGTCTGCGGAACGCGACCAGTTGATCATTGTCGACCGCCTTCATTGTGCTCTCGAACTGGCTGGCATGAGCCTCGAGGGCGTCGAGCTTGCGGGCGAGATGTGCGCCGTCGTGACAGCCGACATCCTCCACGTGGTCGGGCTCGTCGGCTTCGAAGAGCATCAGCGCCGCTGGTCGATGCGGAGCCAAGCCTTGCTTGCGATAGAAGTGCGGGTCTCGGGCGGCGACAATGCCTTCGCAGGCCAGCAACCCAGCATGGCGATGATCGGGATGCAGGCGATAGCGCTTCCATGGATCATGCCCCAGCACGACATCGGGGCGCAGCTCGCGGATCACTCCGGCCACCTCGCCGCGCACCCCCAGACTGCTGTCGAGTTCGCCGTCGACGTGGTCGAGGAACAGAACTAAACCGGCGTTGGCGCCACTCAACCGCCGTGCCGCCTCACCCTGTTCGCGTTGTCGCAAGGCGACGAGTGCAACGGTGTCGGCATCGGGATTCCATGTGCCCTTGGATCCATCCGTGCAGATCAGATGGTGCACCACGCAGCCGGCATCGGCCCACTTGGCGAGTGTCGCCCCGCAACCGAACTCGACATCGTCAGGATGCGCGCCGATCGCCAGCGCCGTGGCGGGCACGGCGAGGTTGTGGGAAAACGGTCCGCTCGCTAGAGCAGGTTGGCCGGGTTCGTTTGCAGCCATGTTGGCAGCACTTCCTGAACGAGTGGATGGGTGAGGTCCGATGGTGTGTCGATGTCGAGGGCCAGCAACGGGTCGCGACGAACGCGTACGGAGAGTCCGGCCGCGATCGCCGATTGTAGATGGCGTCGAAATGATCCAGCTCCGTACGCGAACAGAAATGGCATGTCCGTGGGAACCGCGATGACGTTGGTGCCGTCGTCGCGGCGGTCGGGAACGAGGGTCAGCGTTCGTGGTTCGGCCAACGTCGCCAGCGAATGAGCACGAGGCAGATCCCCATGGGCGACGACGACGGCGGTCACCCCGGCATCTCGCAGTTCGGCGACGCTGTTGTTGACTGCGGCGTTCAGGCCGACTCCCGGATGCCACAGCACCGACGCGCCGTGCTCGGTTGCCCATGTGGCAACCCGCTCGTCGTCACAGGCCACAAAGGTCGGCAGTTCGCCCGCAGCGGCGAGCACCCGCGCCGACGTCCATCGGGCGAGCCGTTCGCGTTCGGCATCGCCGAGCATGGTGGCCAATCGGGCCTTGGCATCGGTGAAGGCCTTGACCGGGACGAGGACGACGGCATTCACTGAACACAGCGTAGGCACCTACGCTGTGTAGATGCCGATCAACGTTGCCGTCATCGGCGCTGGCTCGTGGGGCACGACGGTGGCCGCGCTGGCTGCTGGCAACACCCCGACCATCCTGTGGGCTCGACGCCCCGAGCTGGCGGCACAGATCAACGATGCCCATGTCAACGGTGACTACCTGGCCAGTTTCATGCTGCCCGAGCAGTTGCGGGCAACGAGCTCGTTGGAGGAAGCGGTCAGCCACGCCGACGTGTTGGTGATGGCCGTGCCGTCGCACGGCTATCGCGATGTGGCCGCTGCAGCGGCGCCGTTCCTGCGGCCGTGGGTGCCGATCGTGACGCTGACCAAGGGCATCGAGCGCAGCTCACGCAAGCGCATGAGCGAGGTCACGGCTGACGAGATGCCCGGCCATCCGGTGGCCGTGCTCACCGGACCAAACCTGGCCAAAGAGATCCTCGGCGGCCAGCCGGCGGCCAGCGTGGTTGCTATCGACGACGAGGTGATCGCCGCTGAGCTGCAGCGCATCTTCAGCAGGCCGAGCCTGCGGATCTACACCAACCCCGACGTCGTCGGATGCGAGGTCAGCGGCGTGGTGAAGAACGTGATCGCCATCGCCAGCGGCATGGCCGAGGGCATGGGTTTCGGGGACAACACGAGGGCGACCATCATCACCCGTGGATTGGCGGAGATGACCCGCCTCGGGATGGCGATGGGTGGCCAGGCCACGACGTTCTCGGGGCTGGCTGGAATCGGCGACCTCATTGCAACGTGCTCGTCGAAGCAGAGCCGCAACAACACTGTCGGACTACAACTCGGCCAAGGCCAGCAGATCGACGATGTTCTGGCGTCGATGAGCATGGTGGCCGAAGGCGTGAAGAGCTCGCCGAGCGTGCTCGATCTGGCCCGCCGGCATGGCGTCGAGATGCCGATCACCGAGCAGGTGGTGGGAGTCTGTCACCACGGCCGCACCGCGCCAGAGGCGCTCGGTGCGTTGATGCAACGCAGCCGCAAGAGCGAGCTCGACTGAGCCCGTGACGTGCACAGGTGTGGTCGGCGCGCGTTGGCGGGCGACAGTGAGCACATGGGGTGCCGTCGAGCCATGGGACGGCTCCAGCACCATCGACTGGTTCGTGGCCGCTGACGACCGGTGGCACCGGCCGGAACATGAGACATCGACGCGACAGACGCTGGTTGCCGGCACGCCGGTCGTCGAGACGCGGGTACGCATCCCTGGCGGCGACGCAGTGCAACGCGTGTACTCCGTGGCTGATGCTGGTGGCCTGACGATCATCGAGGTGACGAACGACTCGACGCTTCCGATCGCAGTTGCATTCACGGGCGGGGGCCTGGTGTCGCGCCGGCCTCCGACGTCGGTGCCGCCCCAGGGAATCGACCTCCCGGCCGACACGCTGATGTATCCGATCGGCCACCAGGCCACGGTGGCGGTCGCTCGCGCCCACGGCGGTGCGGAGGGTGTCGTCCTGCCTGAAGTGCTCGCCCCCGCGGATCAAGTGGCCCGCGGTTGGCTTGCCCAGACCGAGCGTGCCAGCCGGCTGCACCTGCCCGATGTGGCGACGGTCGAGGCGGTCACGACGGCGCGCTGCGAATTGCTGCTCAATGGACCGGCGGCCGAGGCAAACGTGGACACAGTCGATTCAGCGGCCTTCATCCTGGGCGTCGCCGAACTGGTGCGGCTTGGCGATCCCCCAGCGATCTGGGTGCCAGACATCGCCGAACACCTGCAGCGGTTGGCGCGCCAGATCCCGGACTTCCACGTCAGGGACGGTGTGGTCGAGGCCGCAGCGCGAATTCTTCACGCAGCAGGTGAGCATCGAGGGGTCGACGACCTTCGACGGATGAACCTGCACTCTCAGCACGACGATGCTGCGGACGGCCGACCATCGCAGCCGGCGCTGGTGCCGTCGTGGGTCGAGCGTCACCTGGTGATCTCCGACGAGCACGCCGCCCAGCTGATGCCGCAATCGTTCCCACCCGGCTGGCTCGGCGTCGACTTCGAGGCGCACGGTCTGACCATCGGGCTGGCATCGACCCTGTCGTTCGCCATCCGATGGCACGGTGACCGACCGGCAGTGTTGTGGGAGGTCACCGGCCCGCCGATGCCACTGAGTCATGCCACCTGGACAACGGGACAGTTGTCGGGTGAGGCGCTCTGGCCGCCGGTCGCAGGTGCGCCGAGCGTGGACGCCGCGTCCACCGACACATCGTTCAGCTAAGGCTCACGGTTCGAGGATTGCGGCGTCGCCCGTGCGGATTCCACCGGGCTCCAGCACGGTCGCGTACACACGGCTGACCGGGCCTCGTTCGTGGTGCATCACCATGAAGTCTCCGTCGATGAACCACGGTTTGTTGGTGTTGCATGGCAGCGCGTAGCAGCTGACCTCACACAGCACTTCGCCGATTCGCAATCGCACTCCGGCGCGCACCTCGGCCCACGGCAGGCCACGGATGGTGATGTTCTCACCGGCGCGGCCAGGTGCCAGCGGGTGGCCCTCACGGATGAAGTCGGCGATCACCTCGCTGCTCCAGATGCACAACGCCTGCCACGGCCGCCCGTGATGCACGCGCGTCGCCTGACGGTCGCCGACCATTCCCTTCCACGTCACCTCGGCACGATCGATCGGCAGTTTGGGCAGGCCACCCAGCGAGACGCTGAGCTGGGCGACGGTGCCCTCCGAGCGAGCCGGCAACTGCCCGGCAGCGCGCAACGCGGGGCCGGCCGAGGTCCACGACGCCCACACCGCGGCGAGGTCGGCGGCCACGTCGCCCGACGGCGCAGGTGGCCGTAGATGTTCGATCACGCCGGGGTCTCGGCGCTCGGCGTAAAGACCGAAGACCTCGTCGCCGAATCGCACGGTGCGCTTGGCGTCGGTCTCGGTGAAGCGGTACGGCCCGATCGTGTACATGCCGGCACGATAGAACAGCGTGACTCTTCACCGTAGGCTGGCGGCGTGACAGCCGTGACCGAGCCATTCGCTGACCTGCGCCTGACCGAGTGGACATCGTGCGGCGGGTGCGCCGCGAAGTGGGGTGCTGCGCTGCTGACCGACATGGTTCGCGACATGCCGCCG
>JANOJI010000475.1:0-4713 GCA_031408175.1 Ilumatobacteraceae bacterium | reverse complement strand
GCTCGCAGGCCGCGATCGCTGGCGATGAGGCGCAGTTCGCCGACCGGCGAATTCATGGTCGTGACATGAAACATGTTGATCTCCCTTGAAGACTTACAGACTTGCCCAGAGGTGATGCAGGGCGTACGAACGCCATGGTCGCCAGGACTCGGATAACTGCGCCGCCGCTTTCGGAGTCGACTCGACACCGATCGCGCGCAGGGCGTTTCGCACACCGATATCGGTCGGCAAGAACACATCGGGGTCGCCCAGCGCACGCAGTGCGACGTAGCTGGCGGTCCACGGACCGATGCCCGGCAACGCTTCCAGTTGTCTCGAGATCTGCTCTCGATCACTCCCCGCATCGATCACGATGTGGCCTGCGGCCAGTTGCCCGCAGGCATGAATCAGTGCCCGACCGCGAGCCGCCGGCATGGCGAAATCGGCAGGCCTGCAACTGGCGATCGCCCCGGCCGAGGGGAAGATGTGGGTGACCCCGTCGACCGGAGCAGACAGCGGTTCGCCGATCGCGGCGACCAATCGTGCTGCGAGCGTCCGCGCGCCCTTGACGGACACTTGCTGGCCGAGCACCGCCCTGATCAGCAGCTCGACACCGTCTGGATGCCCTGGCGAGCGCAGCCCCGGACGCTTGCGCACGAGCGGCGACAGGATGCGATCCTCTGCGAAATGCGTCTCGACGGTGTCGGGATCGGCGTCGAGGTCGAGCATGCGACGACAGCGCTGGACGGCTGCTTGTGCATCGGCGACATTGTCGAGGTGCAATGTGCACATCACCGCGTTGGCGTCGGGGGCGTTCGCGCCTGGCGACACCGCAATCAACGCGTTGCCGTGATTCAGTCGCAGCGAGCGGCGATAGGTCGCGCCATCCCAGGCTTCGATGCCGGGCACGGCGCGGTCACCGAGAAATCCGAAGATCGATTCGGCATGGAACGGCGCGCGATATGGAAGGCGCAGCGACAGCGTTCCGGCGCGGGCGCTCGGCCGCCGCGAGCCCCGCAGGTCGGTGGGAGACGAGGCGAACACCTCGCGAATCGTGTCGTTGAACTGGCGCACGCTGGCGAACCCGGCAGCGAATGCGATCTGCGTGATCGGCATCGAGGTGGTCTCGATCAACGTTCGCGCGGTTTGCGCCCGTTGGGCGCGGGCCAGGGCCAAGGGCCCGGCGCCGAGCTCGAAGGTCAGCAGCCGGTTGATCTGTCGTTCGCTGTAGTTCAGGCGCGCTGCAAGACCGCCAACACCTTCCCGGTCGACGAGACCATCGGCAATCAATCGCATCGCTCGGCCGACGACATCGGCGCGCACGTTCCACTCCGGCGAGCCGGGCGATGCATCGGGCCGGCACCGCTTGCAAGCCCGGTAACCATGCTGTTGCGCGGCCGCGGCCGTCACAAAGAACTCGACATTGTGCCGCTTCGGTGTCATCGCCGGGCAACTCGGGCGGCAATAGATTCCCGTCGTCCTGACTGCGGTGATGAAGCATCCGTCGAACCGGCTGTCACGGCTCTGCGCCGCCCGGTAGCACTGCTCGTCGTCGAGAATCACGGTGTCATTGTGGCTGACCTCACCGACGATGACTAGCGGAATTCAGACACTCACGTACGCCTGTGAGCGCGGCACCGCGACCTTCCACAACACGACCAGACCGATGATGCAATATCCGGCTCCGCCCAAGAACGCGGCGCGCTTCGAGGTGAGGTCGGCGAGGATCCCGAACAGCACGGCGCCAGTAGCGGTACCGATCTCGAAAAACATCGTGAACGTCGAGATCGCCCGAACCCGTTCGCGTTCGGGCACGGCATCGACTGTCATCGCCATCAGCCCGGGATAGTTGAACGAGATGCCGATGCCGATGATGACTGCGCTGACGAAGACTCCGATCGGGCTCGGCCACACGAACAGCATCGCTAGCCCAACGGCCATCATGCTCAGCGCGATGCTGACGGCACGGGCATGGCCGATTCGATCGGGCACGGTGGCGGCCACGACTCGGATCAACAGGCACACGCCCGCGTATGTGGCGAACACCCACTTCGACCCATCGAGCCCAACGGTCACCGAGTAGTCGGGCATGAACGCGTTGAACGTGACGAAGCCACCGACACCGAATGCCAGCACCAGTCCTGTGGGAATCGCGGCTCGATGGAAGCGCGGCGCAGGCCCGCCACCGTCGTCGTGATACCGGACTCCCTTCGGCGTCAGCATGGCCAACCCCGCTGCCACTGCAGCAAAGCCGGTGGCAACCCAGAGGGCTGCGTCGAATCTGGCCTCGCCGATCACCCATTCGCTGATCACCGGGCCGATGCCGAGGCCGCCGAACACCGCGACCGAGAAGTAGCTCGCAGCCTCGGCGCCACGGCCTTTCGGTGCGAGGTCACTGATGCTCGTGGCCGCACCGACGAAGAGCGATGCTTCGCCGATCCCCTGCAGTGCCCGCAGGGGCAGCAGGCCCCAACGCGAGTCGATCAGCGTGCACGCCGCCGTCGCAGTCGCGACGAGCAAGGCGCCGAGAACCATCGTGTATCTCAGGCCGTGCCGCTCGGCGAACTGCCCGAGCTTCGGCCTGATCAAGATGGCGGCGACGCTGAAGATGGCGAGGTTGAGACCGATGTCGATCTCGTTGCCGCCCAACTGCTCCTCGATCAGCCGGGGCACCAACGGAACCAGGACACCGATGTAGATGAACAGGGAGAGCGCGGCCGCGGTCACCAACACGAATGGCTTGGTGAACATCCGCGCCGACTCGCCCAAACCAGGCATCGCTGTGTGCGTTTCGTCAGGTTGGGTCAAGACGGTTCTTTGGGGAGACCCAGCACGCGCTCGCCGACGATGTTACGTTGGATCTGGCTGGTTCCGCCCCAGATCGTCTCGCTGCGGCTGAAGAAGAACGCACTGACCATCGGGCTCACGGGATACCCGGCTCTCCGCTTGTCGCGGAGCGCGCCGGGCCACGATCCGGCAGCAGGACCAGTGTCGACAAGCATCGATGATGGGCCGAAGACGTCGAGCGCCAGTTCCATGGCCTCGTTGTGCATCTCGCTCCAAAACATCTTGTTGGTCGCGCCGAGAGCGGTGACGCCAGGATCTTTCGTACCCGAGAGGGTGGCCGACAACGACCGCAATCCGTTGTAGCGCAGCACCTGGATCTTGGTGAAGTACCTGGCCAGGCGCTGACGGATGATCGGATTCGTCAATGAGCCATTCGCCGAGGCGTGCTCGACCAGCAGCTTGTACTCCTCCTCGAATCGCCGATATCCGGTCGTGGCAGATTGGCCCCGTTCGAACGCCAGCGTCGAGTTGGCGACTTTCCATCCGTTGTTGACGCCTCCGACAACATTGTCCTTCGGGCAGCGGGCGTCGGTGAAGAACACCTCGCAGAACTCAGCCGTGCCGTCGGGCTGGGTGATGCCACGCACCTCGACGCCGGCTTGACGCATGGGGACGAGCAGATACGAGATCCCTTTGTGCTTCGGCGACTCGGGATCGGTGCGGGTCAGCAAGAAGCAGTAGTCGGCGTGATGCCCACCCGTGGTCCACACCTTCTGACCGTTGATCACCCACTCGTCACCGTCGAGCACCGCGCTGGTCATCAGCGAAGCCAGATCCGAGCCGGAGTTCGGCTCGCTGAAGCCCTGGCACCAGCGCACGGATCCGTTGAGGATCCGCGGCAGGAACTCCTTCTTCTGCTCCTCGCTCCCCCATTGCAGAATCGTCGGCCCGACCAACGTGTCGCCAAAGAAGTCGGCGCGCATCGGAGCCTTGAGCCTGGCGAACTCCTCCGCCAGCACGACTCCCTGCATGGTGGACAGACCCTTGCCGCCGTACTCCTTCGGCCAGGTCGCACAGATCCAACCGCCGGCGAACAGCTTCTTCGGCCATTGTTCGTTGAACGCCTTGCGATCCTCCGACGTCATCTCGAAGCCCTCGCTGCCCCAACCGGCGGGCAGATTCGACGTCAACCATTCGCGAATCTCGACTCGGAACGCCTCGACATCGGTGCTGTAGGCCAGATCCATCGCACCAGTATTCACTCGCGCCAGTTGACTTCACGAGTCCGTGGCCGGTGGCATCGGTCACGGTTTTACATTGCGTTCACACGTACCACACGATCGCGAAATCAGAGGCTCGTAGCGTCTTGCGACATGGCCACCGCTGGTCCTGCGCGTTCATGCGGGTCCTCGCTCGGTCTACTAACGGGCCGCCGCGAAGACGCGCGCAGCACGAGGGTCGGAAGAGGTTTGGAAAGCCGAAGCGAACGCCAGGCGGACCGAGTTATGCAGAAATGCGTCGGTCGCACTCCCCGCGGGCAACGGCACGTATATCTAGGCCGCTAGCAGCAAGATTCTTACCACCATCCGAGGACGATCACTGATGTCATTCAACGCCGAGATCTCGAATCCGGGTGTCGTGCGATCGCTGGACGGCGCGCGCAGGAAGGCGCGCCCGCGCCCCCTGCCGCAGGTGGTGCACTCGCCCCGCGGGACCGCATATGACGATCCCCGTGACTGGGGGCAGATCGGCGCCTTCGCCGCGGGAATCGCCATCGGTGCGATCGCCGGGGCGGGGGTGGCGCTGCTATTGGCACCGGCGAGCGGCGAGGAGACGCGAGCCGGGATCTGGGGGCGCGCGACGTCGGCCTGGGACGACCTGGGACGTGAACTCCGCGTCGCCGCGCGACAGGGGCGCAAGAAAGTGTCGCGCGGCGTCACTCGTGGC
>JANOJI010000469.1:0-9605 GCA_031408175.1 Ilumatobacteraceae bacterium | reverse complement strand
CAGCGGTGTATTCCGGCCCCGAAGGCCACATGGCGATTGTGCTCGCGATCGAGAATGACGTCGTCGGGGTTGTCGAACTGCCGCGGATCGCGATTGGCGGCGGGGAACGACATCAACACACGATCGCCCGCCTGCATCGGGCAGCCCTGGAACTCGGTGTCGCGATCCACGATGCGGGCCATGGTCACGGGTGAGTACGCGCGCAACAGCTCCTCGATCGCCATCGGCCAGATCTCGGGCTGCTCGCGCAACTGGCGACGGTGCTCGGGATGCTGGGCGAGATGCCACAGCGACGATCCGATGGCCGACCATGTGGTGTCGATGCCAGCGACGAGCATGAGGTTGCACACGCCCATCACGTAGTCCTCCGATACCAGCTCGCCGTCGACGCGGGTGTTCAGCAAGTCGGTGATCAGATCGTCATCGCGTGGGTGGGCCTTGCGGTCGTCGAGTTGGGCTCGGAAGAATCCGAGGATCTTCATCCGGTTCTCGAGCCGCACCTTGGGATCCATGAGGCCGATCTCGAGCACGCCGCGCACCCATGAGGTGAACTCATCGGCCATCTCCAGTGGTACGCCGAGCATGGTGGCAATGACACGCACAGGGATCTGCTGGGCATAGTCGGTGCCGGCGTCGGCCTCACCGGCATCGATGAAGCCGTCGATCAACTGATGGCACAACGCCGTGGTGCCGGCTTCGTACTTGGCGACGGCCTGCGGTGAGAACGTGGGCAGGATCGTGCGGCGATGCCAGTGATGCTCGGGCGGATCCGATGTGATCGGTGGCGCGGCGACCCCCGCATACGGCCCTTCGACCTGGCCGGTGGGCGGCGGTACGACGATGATGTTGCGCGAGGTGAAGATGTCGTGCTCCTGGGCAACGGCGACGATGTCGTCGTAGCGCGTCGGCATCCACGAGCCACCCCACCGCTCACTGTGAGCGATGGGACATGTCGATTCGCGAATCTCGTGCATGGTCGGATACGGGTCGCGCACAAATCCCGGATCGAAGATGTCGTAGTCGGCGAGCCAATCGGTCGGTGAGTTGTCAGTGACCATGGCGCTCAGCTTTCCTCGTGGATCGTGATGGCCCGCTCGGGGCAGTTGGCTTCGGCGCGGCGCACCGTCACTTCGAGCTCGGTCGGTACCGGGTCGAGCAGTACCACGGCGTTGCCGTAGTCGTCGCTTCCGAACACCTTCGGCGCGGCGATTGCACACATCTGATGACCGTGACATTTACTGTCATCGACTGTCACTCTCATGACGAGCACATTATGAGCGCCGCTAGCTCGCGTACGCAGCGAAGAGCTCGCCGATCGCGACCGCCTGTCCGCCGGTGGTCGACGACATCACGGCGATGGGTTGTACACCGAGCGACATCCACTCGTCCAGACGATCGCGAACCGCATGAGCCGAACCGCTGATCGTGCAGTCGTCGATCCACGTGTCGGTCATCAAGCTTGGCAGCCGATCTCGATCGCCAGCTTCGAGCGCGGTCTCGATCGCTGTCATCTCGTCTTGATACCCGGCCTGCTTCCAGTAGTTGCGGTAGTTCGGCAGTGTCAGGTAACCGGCAAGTGTGCGCCGGTGGATCGCCCGTGCCGCGTCGAGGTCTGCATCGATGACGGTCGGCACCATGTTGGCCAGGAAGAAGTCGTGGCGGCCGGCCGCCGCGACTCTGGCGACCTGCGTCGGCATGTACCGCTGCGATGCGTTGGCCCAGATGGCGCCGTCGGCCACGGCGAGGGCGAGGTCGACCATCTTGTCGCGCAACGTCGCTAGGTAGATCGGTGGGAGCGGACCCGACGACCGTGTCGCGGCTTGCATGGCTGCGACGTACGTGCCCATGTCGTGCAGTGGCTTTCCGGTGTTGATGCCCAGACGGTTCATCGACGGCTCGTGGCTGACGCCGAGGCCCAAGCGGAAGCGGCTGCCGCTGACCTCGTGCAAATGTCCAGCGGTGACGGCGACCTCCACGGGGTGGCCGTGATAGATCGGCTGGATGCTGGTCCAGAATGGGATCCTGCTCGTGACGTGGGCCAGCGATCCGCACAAGGCCAGGTTGCCGTGGATGCCGGGGCTGGCCAGCCCGGCAAAGCCGCGCCGTTCGGCCTCGGTGGCCAATTCGAGGATCGCGTTGCGCTTTGTCGGGGTTCCGATCACCGACAGTGCAGGCATGGCAGGCTTCGCAGTCATCTCCAGGACCGTACTGCCGGGTAGCGTGCGGGACCGTGGCTGAAGCAGGAATCGGGGGAGACCAGCCACAGCAAGCCGGAAGGCTCCTGCGAGTCGCGATGATCTGCCCATACAGCCTGTCGGTCCCCGGCGGTGTGCAGGCCCAGGTCATGGGCCTGTCGCGAGAACTGCGAAAGATGGGCATCGAAGTGCGGGTGCTCGCCCCGTGCGATGGCCCTCCACCGGCAACCTTTGTAACACCACTGGGTAACAGCCTGCCGACGTCGGCCAATGGCTCGATGGCCCCGTTGGCTCCCGATCCGTCGTGCTCGCTGCGCACCATGCGTGCCCTCGGCGACGAACAGTTCGACGTGCTCCACCTTCACGAACCGTTCATCCCCGGCCCTTGCCAGACTGCGATGTTGCTGCACCCTGCACCCGTGGTGGCCACCTTTCACGCCGCTGGGGAAAGTGCCAGCTACAAGTATCTCAAGTTGACGATCAAGCCTGCTGCCAACAACATTGCCCACGCCGTCGCCGTCTCGAAAGATGCCGCCGAGTTGGTGCGGCGCTACATCGGCGGGGACTACGAGATCCTCTACAACGGCGTCGAACTCGACGCCTACCGCACTGCCACGGCGCATCCCACGACCGGCCCCACGATCTTCTTCTGCGGCCGCCACGAGGAACGCAAGGGTCTCGACGTCCTCCTCGCTGCTTTACAACAACTCGGCCCTGAGGTACGACTGTGGGTCGGCAGCACAGGGCCCGACACCGCACGTCTGCAGGCTCAGTTCGCGGGCGATTCACGGATCGAATGGCTAGGCCGCTTGACCGATGCCGACAAGGTGGCGAGGTTGCGCGGCGCGGATGTGTTCTGCGCACCGTCGCTCTACGGTGAGTCCTTCGGCGTGGTGCTGATCGAGGCCATGGCGGCCGATACCGCCATCGTGGCCAGCGGTCTCGACGGCTATCGGAACGTGGCGACCGACGACGTCGATGCCATCCTGGTCGAGCCCGGTGACGTCGACGCCCTTGCCGAGGCGTTGCGCCGGGTGCTGTTCGAACCGGGGTTGAGCACCAGGTTGCAGCAGGCAGGGTCGCATCGAGCCGAGGATTTTTCGATGACCGTGCTGGCCAAACGGTACGCCGAGCATTACGTCAGGTTGGCCACGAGTCGCCCGAGACGCGAACGGCCGCCGACCAGGGAGTCCTTCTGGCGGAGCTGGCGACGCCGTATGATGGCTGACTAGCGCGCCAGATTTGGCGCATCAACATTCTTGGAGAACTCATGCAGTGGATTGTGTTGGCGATCGTCGCCGTCATTGTCATTTATCTGATCGTTGCCTACAACGGGTTGATCCGCGGGCGTAACCAGATCGAAAATGCCTGGTCACAGATCGACGTGCAACTCAAACGACGCATCGACCTCATCCCCAACCTCGTCGAGACCGTCAAGGCTTATGCCGCCCACGAAAAAGAAACGCTCGATGCCGTCGTGCGGGCTCGCAACGCAGCGATTGCTGCACCGGCAACACCGCACGGCCAGGCAGAGGCCGATACGGCGATCACCGGTGCGCTTCGACAACTGTTCGCGCTCAGCGAGGCATATCCCGACCTCAAGGCCAACCAGAACTTCCTCGCACTTCAGGAAGAACTAACGGCTACCGAGGGTCGGGTTGCCTACGCCAGGCAGTTCTACAACGACTCGGTACTGGGCTACAACAACAAACTCCAGGCCTTCCCGACCGTGTTCTACGCGAAGGCGCTGAAGTTCCAGCGTCGCGAATACTTCGAGACCGACGAAGCTGCTCGTCAGGTGCCCAAGGTCCAGTTCTGAAGCGCCGTCACGCCACTACGGCGGCGCTTCTCCCTAGCCTGAGAATCCGATGTTTGAACTGATCAAGTCCAACAAGCGCCGCAGCGCGCTGCTGATTGTTTCGTTCGTCGTATTGCTGTCGCTGGTCGGCGGAGCGTTCGGCCTGCTCTTCGGTGACGGACCGGTCTGGGCCGTCGTCGCCCTGGTGGGGTCGGGCGCGATGGCGTTCGCGTCGTACTGGAAGGCCGACAAGATCGCGTTGGCGGTCAGTCGCGCCCACCCGGCCGACCCGCAGCAGTACCAGCGATTGCACAACCTCGTCGAGGGCCTGTGCATCGCCGCTGGGCTTCCCAAACCAGGTGTGTACATCGTCGATGATCCGGCGCCGAACGCCTTTGCGACGGGCCGCAACCCCAAGCACGCGGCAATAGCAGTCACCACCGGGTTGCTCGAGAAGTTGAACCGTGTCGAGCTCGAGGGTGTGATTGCACACGAACTGTCGCACGTGCGCAACTACGACATTCTGGTTTCGACGCTGGCCGTCACGTTGGTCGGTTCGATCGCGTTGCTGACCAACATCGGCATGCGGATGATGTGGTGGAACGGCGGCCGCGAGAGTCGCGAGGGCGATCGCAACGGTGGGAACCCGCTGGCAATCCTTGGATTGGTGCTGTTGATCTTCGCGCCGATCATCGCCAAGTTGATGCAGGCGGCCGTCAGTCGACGTCGCGAGTCATTGGCCGATGTCAGCGCCTGTCAGATGACCCGCTATCCACCTGGGCTGATCTCTGCGCTCGAGAAACTGCGCGACGACACCACGGTGACGCACTCTGCGACAACGGCCACAGCACATCTGTGGATCGAGCAGCCGATGTCGGGTGTGGGCGATCACGGCAAGTTCGGCCGCTTGAACCGCATGTTCGACACCCATCCCCCGCTCGAGGAACGTATTGCATTGTTGAGAGAATTGTGAGACCAGCCAGAAAAGCGTCGACCCTCCTCCTTGCGCTTGCACTCGTCGCTTGTAGCGGCAGTGAAACCGCGACGCCGCCCACGACCGTGGCCGAGACATCGCCGCCGACCACCAAGCCAAGCCCGACCACGACCACCGAGGCGTCGACCACGACGTCATCGTCGACCACAACGACAACGATCCCGGCAGACCCGGTGATGCCCCTCACGGGCCTGCCCATCGAGGACCCGGCCATCGCCGGCCGTCCAGCGGTCGTGGTCAAGATCTCCAACGATCCCGGGGCGCGGCCGCAATCTGGACTCGATTCGGCGGACATCGTGTTCGAGGCGTGGGGCGCCGGGCCGACTCGGTTTGCGGCCGTGTTCCAGAGCGAGGATGCTCCGAAAGTCGGCCCGATCCGTTCGGCCCGCACCCAAGACGTCGATCTCGTCGGCTCGTTCAACGGCGCGGTGTTCGCCTGCTCGGGTGGCAACGACGGTGCGATCGCAGCGATCCGCTCGAGCGACCTGATGTTGCTCACCGAGAGCAAGGGCCCGGGTTGGTTCCTCGACAAGAACCGTCGGCGCCCGCACGCGACGTTCAACGACACGGCGTCGCTGCGCACCAACGTGGAATTTGGTCGCCCCGGACCGGCGCAGCAGATGCACTATCGCGAAACCGGCGAGAGCGCGGCAGGCGTCGCGTCGGCCGGTTTCAAGCTGAAGATCCAGTCGGTCGATGCCGAGTGGCAGTTCGTGCCGGAAACGAACAGCTACGCACGTTCGCAGGAGGGTCGTCCGCATCTGATGGCCGACCGCACCCGAGTTGATTTCACCAACGTGGTGGTGTTGTGGATCAACTACGACCACAGCCCCGCCGACGTTCGATCGCCCGACGGTGGCACCATCGGCAACGGTGAGGCCGTGGTGTTCACCAACGGAAAGATGATCCAAGCCAAGTGGGCCCGCAACAATCGCCTGCAGCCGATCGAGCTGACGGACCTGGACGGAGCACCGGTGTTGCTGACACCCGGCACCACATGGTTCGAGCTGGCAAACACGGGCAAGGGCAGTTTCCCCGGCACCGACGAATTGGAAATACTGCCTGCCTGACCTGGGCCGACAGCAGTGTGACGACCGCATCGCGGCTCACTCTGCTACAACTTCCATTGCACACGCCCCCGCTCGAAGAGCGCAATTGCACTGCTGAGAGACCTGTGAAACACACCAAAACAATCAAATTCATGATTGCCGCGCTCGTCCTTGCCGCTTGTGGCGGCGATGGCGACTCGGCGCCGGCCACGACCGTTGCCGAGACCACGGTGCCCACCACGGAGTTGGCGACGACCACGTCGACCCGGGCATCCACCACAACGGTCGAATCGACGACCACGTCGACAACGGTTCCTGCCGAGCCGGTGATGCCGTTGACAGGCCTACCCATCGTCGACCCGGCGCTGGCCGCTCGCTCCGCGCTGGTCGTCAAGATCGACAACCATCCCAACGCCCGTCCACAGAGCGGGCTGAACCAGGCCGACATCGTCTTCGAGGAGAATGTCGAGAAGCTCACTCGTTTCGCCGCAGTGTTTCAGAGCATCAATCCGGATCCGGTCGGCCCGATCCGTAGCGGCCGCACCCAAGACGTCGAGCTGCTCGGATCACTGAACAAGCCCATCTTTGGTTGGAGCGGGGGCAACCCGGGTGTTACCGAGGCGATCAACGGCTCCGACTTCATCGTGGCCAATGTGCAGGGTAACGCCCGCAAGGCAGGCCAGGCGTACCGCGCCCGCGGGCGTTCTTCACCCTACAACTTGTATGCCCAGGGCAGCGGCTTGTTCACGATGTCACCCGAGGTTCCCTCGCCGCCTCCCCAGCAGTTCGGCTACCGCAAGGATGGAGCCGCCGTCCCGGGCGTTGCCTCGGGCGGAGTCGATCTGAAGATGGATGGCGTCAATGTGACCTGGAAGTTCGACACCAAGTCGAGCAAGTACCTGCGGTTCCAGGGTGGCAAGGCCCACAACGACGCTGCGCTCGGCCAAGTCAGTGCCGACAACGTCGTGGTCCTAGTGGTCGACTATCAACGCAGCGACGTCGATTCGAACAGCCCCGAGGCGCAGACCACCGGAACCGGTGAGGTGTACGTCTTCAGTGGGGGCAAGATCCTTCACGGCAAGTGGACTCGCGCCGAACGACTAGCGCCCTACGTACTGACGGCTGATAGCGGTGATCCGATCCTGCTGACTCCCGGTCGCACCTGGGTCGAATTGGCTCGCATCGATTCGACCACACCGATCATCACGTAACGGCTCTGCCCAGCGGGCTCCCCGCCAGAGTGGTGCCGGCAACACCAGGTACTCCCTGGTTACTCCTTGGGTCGGGTGCCGGTGTGACGGTACGCTAGGAGTATGACTTCGAGCAGTTCTTCGCCGCGCGCTACCGGTACCTATCCGGTGAAGCGTGGTCTCGCTGAGATGTTGAAAGGTGGCGTCATCATGGACGTCGTCACCTCTGAGCAGGCCAAGATCGCCGAAGACGCAGGGGCATGTGCAGTGATGGCGCTCGAGCGAGTGCCTGCCGACATCCGTCGCGACGGTGGCGTGGCCCGGATGAGCGACCCGGAGATGATCGAGGCCATCAAGGCCGCAGTGACGATTCCGGTGATGGCCAAGGCTCGCATCGGCCACTTCGTCGAGGCCCAGATCCTCGAAGCCTTGGGTGTGGACTATGTCGACGAGAGCGAAGTGCTCACGCCGGCCGACGAGACGCATCACATCGACAAGTACGCCTTCACCGTGCCGTTCGTGTGTGGCGCCACCAACCTCGGCGAGGCGCTGCGGCGCGTCAGCGAGGGTGCCTGCCTGATCCGTTCGAAGGGCGAAGCCGGCACCGGCAACATCGTCGAAGCCGTGCGCCATCTACGCAACATCATCGGCGACATCCGCAAGGTCGGCCAGGCCGATTCTGCCGAACTGTTCCAGTGGGCAAAGCAGCTTCAGGCACCGCTGCCGTTGGTGCAAGAGATCGCCGAATCAGGCTGGCTGCCCGTTCCCTTGTTCTGCGCCGGGGGCATCGCCACACCGGCCGATGCCGCGCTGGCGATGCAGCTTGGCGCCGAGGCCGTGTTCGTCGGCTCGGGCATTTTCAAGAGCGACGATCCCGCTCCGCGGGCCAAGGCAATCGTCGAAGCAACGACGCATTTCCGCGACGCAGACATCCTCGCCAAGGTCAGCCGAGGCCTCGGCGCCCCGATGACTGGCATCGCCATGGACGAGATCAATCAGCGGTACGCGGAGCGCGGCTGGTAGTCATGGCCCTGGGGGGCGGGCCCGATCGGCTCGTCGGTGTGTTAGCGCTTCAGGGCGCATTTACGGCGCATCAGCGCGCCCTCGAGTCCGCCGGAGCCACAACTCGTCAGGTGCGCCAGCCGCGTGACCTTGTCGGTCTGGATGCCCTCGTGATGCCAGGTGGCGAAAGCACGACGATGTCGCGGCTGTTGACCACCTCCGGGTTGTTCGACGACGTCAAGGCGATGCTGAGCGATGGTCTGCCAGTGCTGGGTACGTGCGCGGGAATGATCCTGCTGGCCACAGAGGTGCTGGACGGTCGGCCGGATCAACTCAGCTTCGGTGCGATTGACATGTCGGTTCGTCGCAACGGCTACGGACGGCAGGTCGACAGCTTCGAGACCGATCTCGATGTGGTTGGCCTCGCTCACCCATACCACGCAGTATTCATACGCGCTCCGAAGGTTGTTGCGATCGGCGCGAACGTCGAGGTGCTCGCCCAATACGATGGTGTGCCGGTCGTAGCTCGACAGGGTCATGTGATGGTGGCATCGTTTCACCCTGAGCTCACGGGCGACGCACGGCTGCACGCCAGATTTCTGCAGGAGGTTTAGGCCATGTCAGGCCATTCGAAGTGGGCGACCATCAAGCACAAGAAGGGCGCGGCCGACCAGGCTCGCGGCAAGCTCTTCGCCAAGATGGCCAGACAACTGGAGGTGGCGGCGCGCGAGGGCGGCGGGGATCCGACCTCCAACGCCACGTTGCGAACGGCGATGCTGAAGGCCAAGGCCGGACAGATGACGAATGACGCGATCGATCGAGCGATCAAGCGCGGTACTGGAGAGGACGATGGCCGCACCTACGAGGCAATCACCTACGAGGGCTATGCGCCAGGGGGAGTGGCGCTGCTGATCGACGTGCTCACCGACAACCGCAACCGCACGGGGGCCGAGGTTCGCAACATCTTCTCCAAGCTGGGCGGATCGATGGCTGAGCCCGGTGCAGTCGGTTGGCAGTTCACCCGACGCGGCGTCATCGTAGTGACGAGTGGCGACGAAGACAGCGTGATGATGGCGGCGCTCGAAGCCGGTGCCGACGATGTGTCGAGTGACGGCGATGGCTTCCGGGTCACGTGCGACCCATCCTCGGTGTACGACGTGCGCGATGCGCTGCAGGCTTCAGGGTTCGCAGTCGAGTCGGCTGAAAGCACCATGGTCGCGAGCCTGTTGGTCGAGGTGACCGACACCAACGATGCCCGCAAGATCCTGCGGATCGTCGACGCGTTCGAGGACAACGACGACGTGCAAGACGTGTACAGCAACTTCGACATCAGCGATGAACTGATGGAGGCGGTCGAGGCATGAGCGTAGGAGTAGG
>JANOJI010000467.1:0-2583 GCA_031408175.1 Ilumatobacteraceae bacterium | reverse complement strand
GGATAGGCAAACTGCCCGGGCGACCGCTCTCAAACTGCTCCGCGATGTCGGCATTCCCGAACCCGAGAAGCGACTCGATCAGTACGCGTTCGAACTGAGCGGCGGCATGCGCCAGCGCGTAATGATTGCAATCGCCATGGCCTGCGGCCCAACCGTTCTTTTTGCCGACGAGCCCACCACGGCGCTCGACGTCACGGTGCAAGCCCAGATCCTCGACTTGCTCGACGAACAGCGGCGGGAACGGAACATGTCGCTGATACTGGTGACGCACGATCTTGGTGTCGTGGCCGGTCGCACCGACGACATCGCCGTGATGTACGGCGGCAAGTTGGTTGAAAAGGCATCGACATCGGAGCTGTTCGCCAACATGAAGATGCCGTACACCGAAGCCTTGCTCAACAGCATCCCGAAGCTCTCCGACCCCAGTCACACTCGACTGAACGTGATCGCCGGCCGGCCTCCCGATCTCGTCAATCCGCCACAGGGTTGCCGGTTCGCACCGCGGTGCCCATATGCGCAGGATCGCTGTCGTGAGGAAGAGCCCCCCTTGAGGGCCACGATCGAGGATGCGAGTCACACCTACGCATGCTGGTACCCCGTTGGGTCACCCGAATACCACGAGGCCAAGGCACGCCACCAGGCCGAGGCGGCGGCCTGATGGCCGGGACCGGAAAGGCTCATCTTCGCGATCAGGGAGACGTGTTGCTGCGCGTCGATGATCTGGTCGTCGAGTTTCCGGTGGGCCATACCGGTCTCACGGTCAACGCCGTCAGCGGGATCAGCCTCGATGTACTGCGTGGCGAGACGCTCGGCGTGGTTGGGGAATCGGGGTGCGGCAAGAGCACGACCGGCCGGGCGATCATGCAGTTGCCGCGGCCGACCAGT
This sequence comes from Ilumatobacteraceae bacterium, assembly GCA_031408175.1. Taxonomy (GTDB): domain Bacteria; phylum Actinomycetota; class Acidimicrobiia; order Acidimicrobiales; family Ilumatobacteraceae; genus JAENVT01. The sequence goes on along the minus strand of JANOJI010000467.1, from coordinate 1,698 downwards.
GGTTCGGTGATCTTCGAGGGGCGCCAGCTCACCGATATGAATCGAGACGACATGCGCGAGGCGCGCACTCGGATGCAAATGATCTTTCAGGATCCGATCTCTTCGTTGAACCCGCGTCGCAAGGTACGCGACATCGTCATGGAGCCGCTGTCGATTTGGAAGCGCGGGAGCAAGGGCGAACAGGCTCTGAAGGTCGATTCGTTGCTGGAGGAGGTCGGCATCGACCCGCTGCGAGCAGCGGAGAGCCAACCGCACCAGTTCTCCGGTGGTCAATGCCAGCGCATTTCCATCGCCCGCTCACTCGTGCTCGATCCGACGTTGATCATCTGTGACGAGCCGGTAAGCGCCCTCGACGTCAGTGTGCAGGCCCAGGTGCTCAATCTGCTCGAGGACCTCAAGGCGAAGCACGGGCTCACTCTCATCTTCATCGCTCACGATCTCGCCGTGGTCAAGAACATCAGTGACCGCGTCGCAGTGATGTACCTCGGCAAGATCTGCGAGGTCGCGCCGTCCGATGACCTGTACCGCGCTCCGGCACACCATTACACGCAGGTGTTGCTCGACTCGATTCCAGTGCCGGACCCCGACGTGGCTGCCACCAAGACGGCGATCGAGGGCGAGCCGCCCTCACCGGTTCTACCGCCGCCGGGTTGCCGATTTCACACCCGATGCCCCGCTGCCAGCGATCGATGCCGCACTGAAGAGCCGCAGCTGCGAGCCATCGGCATCGGCCACTTTGTCGCCTGCCATCACCCCGTGCATGGCGACGACAGCGTGGCGGTTGCCGTTGCTCAACTCAACGGCAGGCCACTGCCCTGACCATGGCGTTGCGACCATCGTTCGATGGCGATGGCGGCGAATACGACGATCGAAGGTTCGGCAGCTGACCGGATGCGGTGACCTCCGTAGATCACGACTGTTGTTGCACATGCAATCAGCACCGGAATCAACAGCACGGCGCGGTCGCGTCGGCGGGTCGCGGCTGCACCGACAGCGGCCAGCGGCGCCAGCACCCAGAACGAAACGATGCCCGCCCACGCCGCCCGGCGTTCACGCTCTTCGCCGACGTCGCCACGGACCATGTCGTCGAGTGCGTAGAGATCCAACGATCTCGCCACCCGCTTCACGACGACGATGGGCACCGAGCCGGCGTGGTGGCGCACGTAGCTGAAGGCTTGCTGGCGTTGCCGGGCCGAACGAGTCGACGGGTCCTCGTTCGGTCTGTCGACCGGGTCGAAGAGACACGCCAGCGACCAGCCACCCTGTGCCGGCCCATAGTAGGTGTCGTCGCAGTTGGCGCCCAGCAATGCCGGGCCCTCGTTCGTCGTCAGCAACACCGGTTCGTCGAACCTGACGAGGTTGAAGATCAGCCACGGCAGCATCACGCCGAGCGCGACTCCTGTTGCAGTGATGACGTGTGCCAGCGGCCGTGTACCCGATCGTCTGCCGACGAGCCACATGACCAGCGCCGCTGCGGGCACGAAGAGCACCACTTCGCTGCGCGCCAGGGCACCGAACCCAGCAGCCGCGCCCACCAAGCACGCGGCACCCCTCGTCGGGTGTGCAGTCCATGTCAGCAACGCCCACACCGTCAGTGAGATCGCCAGGCAACTGACGCTCTCCGACATGACCAATCCATCACTGACCCACAAATTCGGATACAGCGCGGCGAGACCAGCAGCGAGGAGGCCGACGCGA
>JANOJI010000455.1:0-2541 GCA_031408175.1 Ilumatobacteraceae bacterium | reverse complement strand
GGCAAGCCACTCGTCAACTCGGTCACCGGCGAAGACGAGGTGCTCGAGCGGGTGATGCCCTTGGTCGCCAAGTACGGCGCAGCCGTCGTCGCCATCTCCAACGATGAGACCGGTATCTCGATGGATCCCGATGTGCGCTTTGCCGTCGCCAAACGAATCGTCGAGCGGGCAGCCGACTTCGGGATTCCTGCGTCGGATGTGATCGTCGATCCTCTGGTGATGCCCATCGGGGCGCTCGGACAAGCCGGCCAGCACGCCTTTCAACTGATTCGCCGCTTACGCGACGAGTTGAAGGTCAACACCATCTGCGGCGCATCGAACGTGAGCTTCGGGTTGCCCAACCGGCATCAGGTCACCGGCACGTTCCTGGCCATGGCGATCGGCGCCGGAATGACCTCGGCGATCATGAACCCGATGCACCCCGAAGTGAAGGCAGCCGTGATGGCGGCCGATGTGCTGGCGGGGCAGGACAAGGACTGTGCAGCCTGGATCCGCGCCAACCGCGCGCCCACCGCAGCGTCTGACGAGCGAGAGGGGCGACGTCGCCGTCGCAGCGAGTAGACCCATGCCCCGAATCGTCTTCACCCCTTCCGGCTTGACCGGCGAGGTCGACACCGGTACGACGGTGTTGACCGCGGCGCGCCAACTCGGGGTTGATCTCGATTCGGTGTGCGGAGGTCGTGGCATTTGCGGTCGCTGCCAGATCGAACCGTCGACTGGATCGTTCGCCAAGTGGGCGATCACCAGCGAAGCCATCGCCCTCTCGGATTGGTCCTCGGTCGAGGTCGACTACGAGACGAAGGGCAATGCGCGCCGGCCCCTACGCGAAGGTCGTCGCCTCGGCTGCGCGGCGACGGTGCTGGCCGATGCGGTCATCTCGGTGCCATCGGAAAGCCAGGTTCACAAACAGGTCGTGCGCAAGTCGGTCGATCTTACCGGGTTGGTGATCGATCCACAGTTCACTCTGCTCAACGTCGACGTGCCGAAGGCAGTGCTGGGGGATTCCGAATCGGTGACCGAGTTGATCGGCGAGGCCGTCGTTCGCACACACGGCGTCGAGGTGCACGCGTGGAGCACCACTGTGCTGCGTTCCGTGCACAAGGCGGCGGCGAACGACCACGGCTCGGTCACGATCGCGATCGACCGCGACGGGGTGGCCGTGGCGATTTGGCCGGGCTTCGTCGACACGGCGCTCGGAGTTGCCATCGACGTCGGGTCCACCACCGTGGCGGGCCATCTGTGCGATCTGTCGACCGGCGAGGTGATGGCCACCGCCGGGATGATGAACCCGCAGATCCGCTTCGGCGAAGACCTGATGAGCCGGGTGTCGTACGTGATGATGAATCCGGGTGGCGAGAAGGAGTTGACGGCCAGCATCCGTGCAGCCCTCAACGAGTTGATCACCGACCTGTTGCATCAAGCCGACGCGCCAGCTGACGAGTTGCTCGAGATCGTCATCGTCGGCAACCCGATCATGCATCACATCGTGTTGGGAATCGATCCGACCCCGCTCGGCCAGGCACCGTTCACGCTGGCCAGTGCTGAAGCGATTCGCACCACGGCCGTCGACCTCGGCCTTGCATTTCCGACGGCGCGTGCGTTTGTCGGCCCGTGCATCGCCGGCCACGTCGGCGCCGATACCACGGCTGCGATGCTGGCCGAAGGCCCTCATCGCGGCGAGCAGTGGCAGTTGCTGGTCGACGTCGGCACGAACGCCGAGATCGTGCTGGGGTGCTCCGAGCGGCAGTTCGCCGCCTCGAGCCCCACCGGTCCGGCATTCGAAGGCGCGCAGATCTCGTGCGGCCAGCGGGCGACAGCAGGCGCCATCGAGCGCGTACGCATCGACCGCTCCACGCTTGCCCCGCGCTTCAAGGTGATCGGCAGCGATCTATGGAGCGACGACCCCGCGTTCGCCGCGGCCACCGAGCATCTGACGATCAGCGGTGTCTGCGGCTCGGGGATCATCGAAGTGATCGGCGAGATGTTTCTCGCCGGCGTGATCGACGCCGAGGGTGTCGTGCGCGGCGAGCAAGTCGACAACTGTGTGAACATCGTCGCCGACGACCGCACCTTCCGCTATGTGCTGTACCGAACCGATGCCGTCGAGTTGTCGATCACCCAGAACGACGTCAGGGCGATTCAACTCGCCAAGGCGGCCCTGCGCGCAGGCATCGATCTGCTGATGGATTACGCGGGTGTGGAGGCTCTGGGCGACATGCGGTTGGCCGGGGCATTCGGTGCTCACATCGACCCGCTGTATGCGCTCGTGCTGGGCCTGGTACCCGACGCTCCGGTCGAGGCTGTTCGTTCGGTCGGCAACGCCGCCGGTGCCGGCGCTGTACGGGCGCTGCTGTCGATGCGGGCGCGTTCCGAGCTCGAAGCCGCGGCGCGTGCTGTGATCAAGATCGAGACGGCCACCGAGCCGAAGTTCCAAGAACTGTTCGTCGCGGCGATGGCGTTCCCGCACGCCACCGCTCCATCGCCGCACCTCGGTGCGGTGGTCACCCTTCCAGAACGAACCTCACCTGTCGACGCCGCTGG
>JANOJI010000397.1:0-2676 GCA_031408175.1 Ilumatobacteraceae bacterium | reverse complement strand
CCAGGCCGCGTCAACCGGTTCCGGCCAACTCGTCGGCGTGTGATACCTCCAACTCATGGTTGTCTCGAGGCTTCCCTATAAGACGCTGGGCGGGATCGTGCCGTGTCCGGGCGGTTGGCTGATCCTGCCGGCGCGCCTCGCGGGCATAACCGTCAACGTCGAAGAGCCAGAAGTGGCTCGCAACTTGATGGACGTGTTGGAGTACAAGCCGAAGTTCGACGCGGCGGCGATCTACGCGCCGATCGGCTTCTACGAGATGCCGATCGGTCCGTACCGACCCTGCGATGCAGAGGCGCGCGACATGGTCGGCTGGCCTCGCGTGGTGGGCATCAAGCCGATGCCATCGCGTGCAGCATTGCGGGCGACGACCCGCGACGAGGCACGCCTGATCGAACCTTGGCTGACCAACGACGACTTCCGCCGATTCAAATGGTGGCGCGAGGCCGAGCGCGAGTTCCAGCCGTTTCATCAGCGGATGTTCTTCGCCGCCCACCCGGATCTCAGCTTCACCAACATCAACGGCGACGTTCCGCTGACCACATCACCGCATCATCCAGAGGGTGTGCGCGAACGAATGCAGCTGATCCGCGACAAGATGCCCGGCGTCGAGGAAGTGATCTCCCGTGTGCCACCTACGGGTGCGGGCCAGTTGCACATCATGCAAGCGTGCGCGTTGGTGTGGACGGCCAGGCGGTCGGCGGCTCGGGCGATGAGTCGCTTGCCGATGGATCCCACGTGGGACGACGCCGGCATGCGGATGGAGCTCGTTCGCTAACAGCTGAACAACCTCGCCCACGTCTCTGTGTCAGCTCCCAGCACGACTGCCGGCTAGTGCGCTGACACAGATGATCTCTGCCCACGCATAGCACTCCTTGTTCCCACAAGTGCCTACCGGTCGGTAACCTCGGCGCATGCAGTATGTCGTCGAGGCCATCGAGCAGGGCGCAAGCGGCGCCGACATCGCCGCGCTGGCGATCCCCCAGTCGTATCGGGCCGCCCATGTGTTGAAGGCCGAGCAAGGGATGTGGGCAGGCGTCGCCTCGGTCGACAAGGATCCGCGGCAGAGTCTGCACATCGGGGAGGTGCCCACGCCGGAGCTCGCTCCCGATGAGGCCTATGTCGCCGTGATGGCCAGCAGCATCAACTTCAACACGGTGTGGAGCAGCATCTTCGAACCGATCAGCACGTTCGGGTCGCTGACCCGTCTGGCCCGTGAGAGTGAGTGGGCGCAGCGCCACGACCAGCCCTACCAGGTCGTCGGCAGCGATGCCGCCGGCGTCGTGCTGCGGGTCGGCGCGGCCGTGCGCAACTGGAGGCCGGGTGATCGAGTCACGGTTCACTGCAACCACGTCGACGACCAGGACCAGACGGCTCACGACGACTCGATGATGGCCAGCAATCAACGGATCTGGGGCTACGAGACCAACTTCGGCGGGCTCGCCGATCTCGCTGTGGTGAAGGCCAACCAGCTGTTACCGAAGCCGGCCCATCTGACGTGGGAGGAGGCTGCGATCAACGCCCTGTGCAACTCCACGAGCTATCGAATGCTGGTATCGCGTAACGGGGCGTCAATGAAGCAGGGTGATGTCGTGTTGATCTGGGGTGCCACGGGCGGCATCGGTGCGTACGCGGCGCAGTACGTGTTGAATGGCGGCGGTATCCCGGTCTGTGTGGTGTCGTCACCCGACAAGGTTGCGATCCTTCGGTCGATGGGCGTGCAGGCGGTCATCGACCGGCGAAGTGCTGACTACCGCTTCTGGAAGGACGAGCACACCCACGACGAGAGCGAGTGGCGACGGTTCGGCAAAGACATCCGCGAACTCGTCGGCGAGGATCCCGACATCGTCTTCGAGCACCCCGGCCGGTCGACGTTCGCGGCATCGATATATGTCGCCAAGCGCGGTGGCACGGTGGTGTCGTGTGCAGCGACCAGCGGGTTCATGCTCGAGTTCGACAACCGGCATTTCTGGATGCGCTTGAAGCGGCTGATCGGCAGCCACTTCGCCAACTACAAAGAGGCCTGGGAGGCCAATCGACTGGTGTCGAAGGGCATGATCCATCCGGTGTTGTCGCAGGTCTTCGCGCTCGAGCAGACCGGAGAGGCTGCGTACCAGGTGCACCACAACATGCACGAGGGCAAGATCGGTGTGCTCTGCCTGGCGCCGACTGAAGGCCTCGGCGTGACCGACCACGAGATGCGTGACCGCCTCGGCGACAAGCTGCACCGCTTTCGTCGCTGACGCTTGTCCGAAATGATGGCCCGGAAAAACGGTAGAAGCCGGGCCCGAAGGCCCGGCTTCCGACGTTCTCGTCCCAGAAGGGGATCAGAAGGCTACGCCGTCACAATCCTGGAGCGCAGTAGCCGTGAGCGTGTAGCTTGTGAACGGGGCCACTGCCGGGAGCGGGGTGTAGGTGAAGTTCTGGCTGACGCCCTGGTCGGCGAGCAGACCATTGGTGGCCAGCTCGGCCAGACTTGCTGGGAACACTCCGCGGTCAGCCATGTTGGCCTCGATGGCGGTCAACAGCGTCTTGTGATCAGCCCGGCAGGCTGTCTCTTTGCCTCGGGTCGTGATGCCCTGCACCGCGAACACCGTGACGGTGGCCAAGATGCCGAGGATGACGATGACGATCAGCAATTCAACAAGGGTGAATCCCTTGTCCTGCTTCTTCTCTTCA
>JANOJI010000359.1:0-4356 GCA_031408175.1 Ilumatobacteraceae bacterium | reverse complement strand
GTCGTACGTGTCAATCGAAGCCGGCAACGGCGAGCTGATGGTGCAGCGCACGGCGATCGTCGAAGATGTTCTGCAGCTTGCGGAAGTTGTCGATGCTGCGCTGCTGTAGGAGCGGCGTATCGGTGAAGACGGAGTCGCTCCCCAGGATCTGCTGTAAGTGTTCGACGATGGCGTCACGGTTGACTGGCATGGGGCGACCTTCTCTCGGGCACACGTTCAGTGGAAGATGGGATAGGAACGCTCGAAGAGCGCATCGGTGTGGCTGCGGATGTCGTGATACACGGTCTGGCTCATGCGCTGGTAGACCGCGCCGTTGGCTGCATCCGGTGCGAACGACTCGCGTGGCTTCGCCATCCGGGCCGCCGCCGTTTCGATATCGGGGTGCAGGCCGGCGGCGACGGCGGCGCACATGGCGGCACCGAGGCTTGCGCCGCCGCCGTCGACACTGCGCGACGCGGGAATGCCGAACACGTCAGCGAAGATGCCCATGAACAGGGGGCTGTTGGAACCGCCGCCCGACAGAACGATTTCCTCGAGCGTGATACCGAGATCGTCGCACATCGCATCGACGTGGTACTTCATGGTCAACGCGATCGATTCGAGTATCGACCGGTAGACGTGGCCTCGGGAATGGCGAGCGTCGAAGCCGAGCATCATGCCCTTGCGAAAGGGCTTGTCAGTCGGTGCCAGCCAGTCGAGCACCGTCATCAATCCGTCGCTGCCCGCCGGGACCTCTACCGCTTCGCGCTCGATGTAGTCCTCTCGTGACAGCCCCAGCGACGCGGCGCGTTCGGCGACCTCCGCACCAAGGAGATCCAAGAACCAGGTGAGCGTCCACATTCCTCTGCGCACCCCACCGCTCTCGTAGAGATAGCGGTGCGGTATGCAGGCGAAGTTCGTCCAGAAGTGCTGCGGAGACTTGTGGTTCTCGCGCCCGTGGACCATCGCTGCGATGTAGGTGCCGAGGGACACCTGGGCGGTCGTCTCGCCGAGCGAACCCGAGCCGAGCATCTCCACCGCCTTGTCGTTGGCCGTGGCGACGACCGGCACGCCGACCGGCATGCCGGTGGCCTCGGCCGCTTGCGGCGTGACTCCGCCGATGACATCGGCGGGCATCTGTAGTTCGAACAGCATGTCGCGCCTGACACCGAACTGCTTGTACAGAACAGGGTCCTCGCTCCACTTCCACGTATCGGTGTCGATCGGCCATTGCAGCAAGATGTTGTTGGCCGCAGTGTCCCTGAACATGCCCGTGAAGCGATGGGCCAAGTACCCCGACGAGGTCGTGGCGTACGCGACAGTGATGTCGTCTGGTACGTACGGCTGGTAGGCGCGGTCGTCCATCCAGCTGATCACCGGCTCAGCCAGCGAACCATCCGCTGTGAGAAAGGCCTTGCAGCACCGGATCGGGCAGAGCCCGACGCCGACGATGTCGTTGACGTCGCCGTTGAACACGGCCAACGCCTGGCGGCTCGCCGTGGCGATCGATACCCAGAGATCGTCATCCGGATGGATCGCGACACCATGCCGGGGCCTGTCCATCGGCTGCAGGGCGTGCTGCCCACGTGCGACTGCGTTCCCGGCAGCGTCGTAGACGACGACCTTCGCGCTCTGCGTGCCGCAATCCACGCCGATGAGATAGGGACCTTCCATCCTGAGTCCCTCGTCCTAGCGGACGAGGTAGCCGCCGTCCACAACGAGGATGTGGCCATTGACGTAGTCCGAGGCGCGGCTGGCGAGAAAAACGACGGTGCCCATCAGGTCGACGGGGTCGCCCCAGCGGTCGGCGGGGATGTGATCGAGCACACGGCGGCTGGTCTCCGGGTTGCTTCGGGTGGTCGCAGTGATCGCAGTCGCGTAGTAGCCCGGGGCGATGCCGTTGACCTGGATGTTGTACTGGGCGAGCTCGTCGCAGTACGCCTTCGTCAACCCGGCGATGCCGTGCTTGGTCGCCGCATAGGCCGGCGACAGCCGACCGCCGAGGAAGCTGAACATCGAGCAGATGTTGATGATCTTGCCGCTGCCCTGCGGCACCATCGTCTGTGCGGCTTCATGGCTCATCTCGAACGCGGCCGTCAGGTTGACCTGCACGGTGGCGTCCCACAATTCCCGCCCGAAATCGAGCACCTCCGCCAGCGGGCACACGCCTGCGCTGTTGATCAGGATGTCGAGTGAGCCGAACTCCTGAACGCATCGCTCGACAATCCGCTTCGGTGTGCCGGACTCGGTGATGTCGGCCGGCATGAACTCGTAGCGCCCACCTTCGGCCTCGACCATCGCGCGTGTGCCGCCTTTGTCGTCTGTCGCGGCGTCGTCCATCACACTGGGAACGAACACGTTGGCGCCAGCCTTGGCGAGGGCGAGCGTGAATGCCTGCCCGAGACCTGTGTTGCCGCCCGTGACGATGGCGTTCTTGCCAGCGAGCCCGAAGTACCCCATGGCAAATTCTGTGATCGTCACGTGCTTTCAATCCCCACTTTGATCGAGGCTCACCGGAGACGAAACTGTAGCGATGGCTGAACAGGTCGGACAATGAGGGACGCACGGTGGTCGCGTCCCGTGGGCGCGGGAACATGCGGCGGGCGGCCGAAGTCGCGCCCAACGGGGACTCGAGAGAGGTGTCTCACCGGCTTGGTGTCATCAACTACGAGCCCGAAGTACCTCAAGGCGAAATCTGTGATCGTCACGTGCTTTCAATCCCCACTTTGATCGAGGCTCACCGGAGACGAAACTGTACCGATGGCTGAACAGGTGGGATACGTCGGACTCGGCAACCTCGGGTTTCATCTGGCGATGAGTCTGCTACGAGCGGGCCACAAGGTCACAGTTACCGATCTGCATCGTGAGTTGGCCGACGAGTTGATCGCTGCGGGTGCGACGTGGGCCGATTCGGCTGCCGAGGTCGCAGCACAATCGACGGTGGTGTTCACCTGCCTGCCGTCACCTGCCGTCGTCGCTGCCGTGGTGTGCGGTCCGCTTGGGATTCTCGAGGGCATGGCGGCTGGTGGCACCTGGATCGACAACAGCACCAACGACCGCAGTGAGACGCTGCGACTGGCGGCGCGGTGCGCCGAACGCGGCGTCAACGTGTTGGAGTGCCCGGTCACCGGAGGAGTCCACAAGGCCGCCGAAGGCGACATCACGGTGCTGGTCGGCGGCGACGAGCAGGTGTTCGAGCGGCACCGCCCCCTGCTGGAGGCGGTGGGAAGCCCGATCCTGTACATGGGTCCGCTCGGCAACGCAGCGATCATCAAAGTGATCACCAACATGCTGGCGTTCGTCCACTTGGTGGCGGCCGGCGAGGCGCTGATGCTGGCCAAGCGAGGTGGTCTCGATCTGGCCAAGTCGTTCGAAGCGATCGTCAATAGCTCGGGCAACAGCTTCGTCCACGAGACCGAGAGCCAGCTGATCCTGAACGGCAGCTACAACATCGGTTTCACCATGGATCTCGCGCTCAAGGATCTGGGGTTCGCGATGCAAATGGGGCGCGAGTTCGGCGTACCACTCGAGATCGCCGCGTTGGTCGAGCAGACGTTCGTTCGGTCGAAGGCTCAATATGGCGGTGGGGCGTGGTCGACTCAGGTCGTCAAGTTGCTGGAGGACGCCGTGGGCACCGACCTACGAGCTCCCGGCTTCCCCGACGTGCTGCAATGAGGCGTATGCCCGCACAGTGAATGTTCCTGCGCCAACGATCTTCGGTGGCACGGCGGTGAATTCGAAACCATCTCGTGGCAGCGCAGCCAGGTTGGCGAGGTGCTCGATGATCGGGATCCCGGCACCCAGCAACGTCCGGTGAACCGGGCGTTGCATGTCGTTCGTGCTGTCGATGTTGAGCGAATCGATGCCGACACACGCGACACCGCTGGCAGCCAGTGTCTCGGCAGCCGCCGTCGTCAGGTACGGATGGTTCTCAGCGTACGCCGGCGTGCCGAACTGAACGGAATGATCGGTTCGGATCAACACGGCATGTCCGCGGAGCGAGTCGAGGGATTCGGCGGCGAGGTCGATGGCGCGAGACCCTCGGCAGTCGAGGCACACCGCGGGAACCGCAGCGACTCGCTCCAGCGCCAGTTCCGCGAGATCGTGGCCTTCGTCGAAGCGATGGAAAGGCACGTCCATGTATGTCCCTGTGTTCGTACAGATGGCGATCATCCCGATCTGGAATCGAACTCCCGGGCCATACACGAGCTCGGAATCCTCGCGGCTGAGATGGGTTCCGATCACCGGTGCGGGTAAGCCGGGGTAGGTGATCATTCCGTCGGTGATCGGATGGCTGAGATCGATGAACCTGATCCTCGTCACGATTCGACGTTACCCAGCAGTCAGACCAGGAACTGAACGACGACGATCTTGGTG
>JANOJI010000320.1:0-4600 GCA_031408175.1 Ilumatobacteraceae bacterium | reverse complement strand
ATGCAGCCATGCGAGGCGCTGGGCCGCAGATGGCATGTCGATGACCTGCAGCGCCAGACCATCGCGGGCAAGCGGACCACGGAGCACACGGATTCCCGTACCCAGTTGATCGGAGACATCGGCGACCACGCGGTCGTTGGCGGTGGCGGTGCACGCCAGAACCGGAATCCCCGTCCCGAGCCCGGCGATCACTTGCGACAATCGGCGATAGTCAGGACGAAAGTCGTGGCCCCAGTCGGAGATGCAGTGCGCTTCATCGATCACCATCAGACCTGGGCGACGGCCAACAAGCGGCATCACCTTGTCGGCGAACTCCGGATTGGCCAGGCGTTCGGGTGAGACCAGCAGCAGGTCGACCTCGTCGTTGGCAAGGGCCGACGCCAACTGCTTCACCGTGGTCTCGGATGCTGAGTTGATGGTCAACGTCCGGATCCCCAGCCGCCGCGCCGCGTCGATCTGGTTGCGGATCAGGGCCAGCAGTGGCGAGATGAGCAGCGTCGGCCCGAATCCGGCCTTGCGAAGCAGATGGGTGGACACGAAGTAGACGGCGCTCTTGCCCCACCCCGTGCGCTGCACCAGCAGCACGCGCTCGCGCCCATGCACGAGCGCCTCGATCGCCTCGCGCTGCCCCGGACGGAACGTGCTGTCAGGCCAAGCGGTCAGCGCGTGCAGCGCATCGAGAAGTTCGTCGGCCATGGCAGGCACGGTACGCCACGGGTGTTACGGGGTTGTCGCCGACTACGACCTGCGCCCGCGTCCACCATCCGCGCCGGGCATCGCTCGGTGAAGAAACTCGTCGAACAGGGGCACGGTGAAGGCCGTGTCGCCGTGGGCTGGGCTGTAGATCATGCCCTTAGAAATCAGACCGGATCGACGAGGAGCGACAGACTCGACGCGTACCCCCAGTTGTGCAGCGATGTCACCCGAGCGGTGCGGCCCTGGCCCAAGATCGGCCATTGCCTTCAGATATTCCTTCTCCTTCGGCGTCAGACGATCGAGTCTGACCAAGAAGAAGTTGCGATCAAGTTGGTCGAGAACAACAGGGGTGACTGCTCGGGCATCGTCGCCGGAGATGGGGTTGGACGTGGCATTGTTCCAGAGGTGGTAGCCCCATTCCTGCAGGAAGTACGGGTAACCCTCGGTCTGATCGATAATCGTGGCCAGGGCCTCAGCGGTATAGGTAACGTCCAACTCTGCGGCTGGAATCGTCAGTACGTCGGCAGCTTGGTGCTCGTCGAGTGAACCGATGAACGGGAAGTCGAATAGCCGCTCCGCGTACGACTTCGCCGCCCCAACAAGTCCCGGGAGCTGCGGCAGCCCGGCGCCAACCAAGATAACGGGAAGATCCAGCTGCGTCGTGCGATGGATAGCCGTGATCAACGCAGCAAGCTCCGCCTCGCCGAGGTACTGGACTTCGTCAACGGCGAGTAGCACGCCTGATCGCTCCTCTGCAGCAGCCTCACCGGCGGCGACGAGCAGGTCAGTGACATCGTCGGCGAGGATGCCCGAGTCAGCCTGTCCGGCCAATGGATCGACGCCGAGTGAAATGGAGCTTCCATCCGGAAGTTGGTAGCTGAAGCTCTTCAGAACGCGGAGCGCCCTAAGCACCGCACGGCGACCGAGACCCTGGTCGAGATCGAGCAGAATCTTGCGCAGTCGAACAGCCAGCAGACTGCGAAAGTCACCCGTTTCCGGTGCTTCGATGAAGGCGACCTTGAGTCCCTCCTGAGTGGCAATCTCGGTGAATCGATTGAGGAGAACAGTCTTGCCAACCCCGCGGAGACCTATGGGCATCACGCTCTTGCCGGGTCGTCTGCTGTGAGTTCGCCGCACAGCTATGCCGAAGTTGTTGATGAGGTCGTCGCGGCCGATAAGTGCGGGCGGCGACGTGCCTGCGCCCGGGCGGTAGGGGTTCTCCAGCGGATCCATCTCAACGCACCTTACTACACCTTATGCATCTTATGTGGTTGAACACTAAGATCTATCAAGGTGGAGTTACACGGCTGATTGCCTCAGGAACGAAGCGTCCAGCGCCTGCACCGGCGTGAAGTCGCTGTGATGCTGATGCTCGGGCCGGCCGAACCTCGTCTGGCAATTGCGTACCGGGTTCAGGATCAGCGAGAAGATCCGCCGATCCCATGGCGACATGTTGGGTGGCGAACTGTGCACCATGCTGTCGCCGAAGATCAGCACCGTGCCAGGCGGGCCTTTCGGGCAGTAGAGACCGCCGCGCTCGGCGAGGGATTTCACGACGTCGTGCGCCACAGTCCACAACGGGTAGCTGGTGGTGACGGTGTCGAGCGTGGTCGCCGGCGGGCCGTCGAGATGCGACTGGGGGATGAAGACCAGTGGTCCGTTGAACTCGGTGACCTCGTCGAGGAAGATGTGCAGGTTCAGCGCCAGTGGCTCGGGCACGCCGTCTTCACGGTGATGCGTGGCGAAGTCGTAGTGCCACTGCCACTGCTCGCCCGTGAAGGCCTCTTTGGCGTTGACCTTGACCTGCATGACGTAGAGGTCGGCGTCGCCCAGGATCTGCTGCGCCGGTTCTACGAATCGCGGATCGCGGACCAACCTGGCGAACATCTCGTCGCGCAGATGGAGCCCCATCGCCGTGCGCACGACATCGCTGGATCGCTCGCGCCAGTTCTCGGGGCAGCGTTCCGCGAACAGCTTCGGCAGGCGCGCCGTGATTGCGTCGACTTCGTCGCGGGAGAAGAGCTCCGGCAGCGCGATCACGCCGTTGCTGTGGAATTCGGTGAGTTGATCGGCGGTCAGGAACACGTCGCCACACTAGCTATCGAATCGGCTCAGCCCAGCCTGCTCGGCGGACACGTTGGCGGCCTCGGCGAGGTCCTTGCGACCGAGGCCGTCTGCGCGCATCGCCTCGTACATCTGCAGCGCCAGATCGTTGAGTGGTGTCGGCACCGCGTGGTCGGCGGCGAGCTCGCCGAAAAGACGGTGGTCCTTGTGCTGCAGATCGATCGCGAACCCGTCGTCGAAGTCGCCGCGGAGGATTCGTGGCGCGAGATAGTTGAACAGCCAATAGCTCTGCGCATCGGTGTGGCGGAGGACGGAGAGGATGGTGTCGAGTGAGAGGCCCGCGGCGCGGCCGACTGCGATCGCTTCCGCGGCAACGAGGTTGTGGAGTCCGGCGATGTGATTGGAGACGAGTTTGGCCGTGGCGCCGGTGCCGGCCGGACCAACGTGGAGGATGTGCCGACCGAGGATGCTGAGGAGTGGACCGGCCCTTTCGACGGCTTCGGCGGTGCCGCCGCAGATGAAGGTGGCCGCGCCAGCGCGTGCAGCGTCGACACCGGAGCCTTCCTCGTCGCCGCCACTGAGCGGCGCTTCGACGTAGTCGACATTGTTGGTGGCGGCCTGGCGGGCGACCTCCCGAGCAGTCGCCGGATCGATGGTCGAGGTATCGACGATCACGGTGCCGGGCCGACAGCCAGCGAGCACACCCGAGGGACCGAGCACCGCGTGTTGCGTCGCGGTCGGATTCGGCAACGACACCAACACGATGTCGGCATCGCGCACGAGATCGGTCGCGTCGGTAGCCGAGCGAGCACCGCGCGCCTTGAGCGGCGCAACACGGCGATCGTCGACATCGAACAGCGTCAGTGACGCGCCGGCGTGCATCAAGCGGTCAGCGAAGATGGATCCAAGCGTTCCGACGCCGAGCAACGCCACGTGACCGATGCCTGCTGCCTCCGCCGACTCGATGTATTCCACAGACCGAGATAGTGCCACGCGGCGCTTCGGGCGTGGTCAGTTGCCGACGCGATGGTGCCGATGTTGACCGGAGTACCAGAGACCAGTCGATCGGGAACGGCGGAAGGCGCCGAGCCAGCCGACGGGGCGCACGACGACGTCGACCTCCCAGGGTCGGCCAGCATCGTCACCCGGCAACGCTCCGGCGTCCTCGAGCAGGGCGCGATACCAACCGGTCATCGAGTCGGCGACGAAGGCGGCGGTTCGCCTTCCCGACGGATGCAACGTGAGTTGGCTGCGGCCGCGCACGCGACGTCGCATCGGTCCGTCGATGTGCGCTGTGAGGTGAAGTGGGTCTGACCCGCGGCCGAAAGGCGCCGGCGTCTGCGATTCGCTGATCCCCTGTTCGAGTTGCTCGAGCCACACAGTGCCGACCTTGACCAGGTTGTCGTCGGCGGACCCGATCGATCGATCGAGGTAACAGCAGGCTCCGGTCGTCCACAGCCATGCCGCGAACCAGTCGAGTTGTCCGTCCGCATCCCAGACCTCGCTCATGAGCGCAAACTTCGGGTCGTCGACCGGCTTGCCGGCGTCGTACCACCATCGCATGCCGCGACCCGGTAGCGACCATCCAAAGCCGTACACGAGCATGTGCAGCAGCGAACTCCAGTATGCGAGTGCACCGGGCATCAGGTCGTCTCCTGGCGCTGGTGCTCGCAGCATTGGCCGGTTTGAGCGAGGGGCAGCGAGCGCCTGGCACGTCCATGGGATCGAGAATCCCCACTCGGCCTGCTCTCCGAACGCGTTCTGCACTTCGGTCGCTTCGAGCCCGTCGAGCCACGAGGGTACAGGAACGCGCTCGATGAGAAACGCCGAATCAGCACTC
>JANOJI010000294.1:0-4798 GCA_031408175.1 Ilumatobacteraceae bacterium | reverse complement strand
CTCGACGCAGACGCCGAGGTCGACATCACGTGGAACCGCGAGGGCGAGGAGCTTCTCCGGAACACCCAACAGACACCAGGCGGACGCTGGGCTGAGTACCACATCAATCCGGCTCCGGGCGGGTTCCTGCCTGGCCAGTGGGAGGTCGTGCTCGAGATCGTCGGCGGCGATGACCGCGAGGTCCTGACCTTCACCGTCACGGAATGAACGCAGTGAACTCGAAGCTGATCGACGGTCGACTGGACCGTTACAGAAATCGACGTCCACGACTCACGACGTTACGAGGGCAGCAGCCCGGCGCTGCCATGGAGCCATCGCCAACATCCCGCCGGCCAGCAACAGGCCGGAACCGGCGGTCGTCCAACGCAGGCCGATTGCATCGGCGATCTGACCCTGGATGAGGGTTCCCACGGGGAAGAGCACACCGAGCACGAGAAAATTGACCGCCAACACTCGCCCGCGCATGTCGTCGGGTGCCGAATGCTGGGCGATGCTGGCGAACGATGTGAAGGCGTACCCGTAGCAGAGTCCGATCACGGTCAGCGCAATTGCCGCGAGCCACAGTTGCGGCGCCAAGCCATACGCAACCAGTGCAGGACACAACAAGCCAACGCCTCCGAACATCACCGCGCTCACGCCGAACTTCTTGGTCACCGAACCAAGCGTGAAGGCCGCGGTCACCGCGCCGATTCCTTGTGCGGTCACCAATACCGAGGTCGCGCGAGCATCGCCGTGCAACACGTTGGTCGCCATCTGCGAGACGAACGCAATGAACGGCGAAGCGATCGCGATCGTGAGGACCATCACCACCAACATCCGTCGCATGACGGGGTGCGCGACGGCGAACCGCATTCCATCGGCGAGTGCACCGAAAATCGGTCGGCGATCACCATGACGATGCGGCACCTTCACCAGCGCCACGGCAACGATCACTGCGAAGAAGCTGAGCGCGTTGCACCACAGGGCCGTTCCGATACCACCGATGGAGATTGCGACCGCCGCCAGAGAGGGCCCGATGATCCTGCCCAGATTCCACTGCGCATTCGACAGGCCGACACCGGCAACCAAGTGTTCGCGCTCGACGAGATCGGGCAAGATGGATTGGAACGACGGGAAGGTGAACGCCCCTATGCAGCCGGCCACGAAACTGAGCGCGGCGATGCCGAGCGGGGTTGCCGTCCCGCCGCCCACCCACACCGCCAGGATCGCTGCGACGATGGCCGACAGCGCATTGCCGACCATCAGGACGCGGCGCCTGCTCCAGCGATCGGCCATGGCCGAGCCAATCGGGCCGAGAATTCCGTTGGGCAAGAACCCCGCGGCGCCGACGATTGCCGACCACGAGGCCTTTCCGGTTGTGTGAGCGACGTAGTAGCTCAACGCGACCGCCTCCATCCACGTGCCGATGTTCGAGAGCAGCGCACCCGACCACATCAGCCTGAAGTTTCGCGATCGAAATGGAGCGAGGGACGCCGACACCATGCTCGTGCGACGATACCGGGTAGGCTGCCGGTGGCGAGGCGGCCGGAAGGTAGGCGACTGCGCCCATGTTCCGGATCTAGCACAGTCTGGATCGCATGCCCACAGAATTGGCTCCCACCGTCGCCGACGACAGCACGCTGCCGTTGTTTGCCGTGCCAACTGAGATTCGGCAGTGGGGTGCCCGCGTGCGCGTTGCCGATCGCAACGCGCGTCGAGCGACGGCGATGCTCGTCGAGACCGTGTTGCTCTATGCAGCCTTCGTCGCGCTGGGCGAGTCGCTCGATCGCTGGTGGGGATGGGCTATCGCCTGGACTGGTCTGGCGCTGTGCATGATGCGAATCGATGCCGCGCAGCACGAGGCAGTGCACCGCAGCCTCTTTGTTCGCCGGTGGCCGAACGATCTGATTGCCGGGTTCACCGGAGCATTCGAGGGCTTCCATGGGCCGACGTATCGCTGCTTTCACCTTGCCCATCACGCCTTGACCCGTCGCGACAACGAGTTGTCGGATCCCGAGGCGTTCTACGACGAGCTACTGACACGTCCGTTCTCGGTCGGTCCCCTGCACTTTCGGGCTCGAGCCGTGTACGTGGTCGGCATGCTGATCGGCGGTGTTTCCTTTGCCCTCCAACTGGTGGCCGGCGCGCTCGGCACGCTGCTGGGTCGCCCGCCTGCCTACGTCGGAGCCGCCTCACTCGAGCGTCACGTGCGCCGGTGGGGCTGGCTGCCATTCGCGCTGTGGGCGGGCGCCACCGCGATTGCAGCATCGACCGGACACATCGGCGAACTGGTGCAGTGGTGGCTCGTACCCATGCTGGTGTTCCTGTGCGGCCCGTACACCTTCTTCGCCCTGCCCGAGCACTACGCCGCGCCGCACAACGATCCGATGGTCACCGCGACCGGTTCCGTCCGCTCGACACGGTTCTACCGCTGGCTGACGCTAAACGGAAACTTCCACCTGGCGCATCACGTCTTCCCGACCGCATCGTGGTGGCGGCTCGCCGATGCCGACAGGCAACTACGCGGCATCACGACGCTCCGCCACCGCGGATACCTTCGATTTCATCGCGATGTGTGGCGCGACTTGGCGCCTAGTAATGCGTCTGGCAATGAGGTGTCGGCGACGTAAGGAAGAAGGCGTCGGCACGTCGCAGCGCCTCGCTGTTACGACCGTCGAGTCGGCGACCCGCGGCTAGGGTTGACGGGCGCACCCCACCCAACAGCAGGGCGCCGACCGAGGCGTGATCCATCGTCAGATCCGGTCGAGTTCTGACCTTTTTGCACGTCGCTGCGTCGGGTGCACCTTCGATCGCCCAGCGTGAACCGTCGACCTCGATGACGATCCGATCGGACGTCGAGTAGTGACGCGCGGATAGACATGCGGCGATGTCGCGCACGTTGACCCAGATGCCGTCGTTCAACCTCGTGGTCTCCAAGGCACGCGGGTTCGTCAGGAGGTACGGCAACGGATCGTCGATCGGGACCTGACGAGAGACGATGGCGCCGACAAGGTCGACCCCGAGCAACGTGTGCCACAACGCAGTATGAGCCACTTCGGTGATGGCGACCAGTTCGACCAAGCGCATGTTGTGCGCCGGTGAGCCATCGTTCCACTGTTCCTCCACGCGATAGATCGCGTAGCCATCCTGGTGAGCCAGATAGAACCCCGGACTGAATGAGCCCTGCGGCCTCGCCTGAGCGTCGAGTAGATAGCGATGCCACGCTTCCGGACGATCCACCTCGCCGGAACGCTGCCGATGGAATCGCGACCAGACATTGGACACATGAGCCAACGCAATCTCACCGTCGACATAGCGCACGGTGCCGCGCTTGGGTTGGAACTCCGGACGAATCTGTGCCAACCGGCGATCGATCGACGTGACTCGAACCTGCGTGGCCACGCCAAAGCCGTATCGCTCGTAGATCCCGCCTTCGCTGGCCACAAGCATGGCCACGGGTTCACCACGGTGATCGACATCGGTGAGTGTTCTGGCCATCAACTGCGTCAGCAATCCCTGGCGACGATGCGTCGCCGCCGTCGACACCCAGGTCAGCGCACCCATCGGCAGTTGGCCGCCTCCCGGCACGGTCACCGGCAAGGAGTAGGCGCCGACAATAGCGACGATCTCCTTGCCGTCGAACGCCAATTCGAATCTGCTCATGTCGTGGATCGACAGGCCCATGTCGATCAGCTCGGGAGTGTGCGTCACCCCGAAGGCACGGCCGTCGGCGCTGCAGATTGCCGGCCAGTCGCTGTCTGTTGCGGTACGGCATGTGATCGGCATCGGCCGAGTCTGACCCGTTGGCTGCCGCCCGAGCCAGTAATTTCCATTGCATGCCCACCTACAATCCCGAACGAGTCGTTGCAGACCTACGCGCCCTGGCCGACCACACCGGTGGACCGGAGGGCAGTCGGCGACTTGCGTGGACACCAGAGTGGCTGCAGGCGAGGGCGATGTTGCGAGAGTCGCTGACCACACTGCCGGTCGAGGTCGACGAGGACGAAGCCGGAAACCTGTGGGCGGTCCTGCGCGGCGCGAGCGACGACATGCTGCTGGTTGGCAGCCATCTCGACAGCGTGCCGAAGGGTGGCTGGCTCGACGGGGCGCTGGGAGTGATGTCCGGCTTGGAACTGCTGCGCTCGCTCGCCACCGACGGAACACCACCGATCACGGTGGCTCTTGTCGATTGGGCCGACGAGGAGGGCGCTCGCTTCAGCCGCAGCCTGTTCGGCTCCGCGGCGAGCGTCGGCACGCTCGACATCGAGGTGCTGCGAGGTCTGACCGACAAGGACGGCAACAAGCTGCCCGAAGTGCTCGCTGCGCACGGCGTCGACATCGACAACCTCGATGGGGCGCGCACGCGGATGGCAGATGTCAAGGCGTACGTCGAGGTGCACATCGAGCAGGGCCCGATCCTCGAGTCGATGGGTCGTGGCATCTGCACCGTCACGGGCACGAAAGGGATCGAGCGCGAACGATTGATCTTCCGCGGTCAGGCAGCGCATGCGGGGACGATGCCGATGGACATGCGACGCGACAGTTTCCGAGCTGCGTCGAGATTTGCCCTCGAGATCGCCGAGATCGGTCGTCGTCACGATGGCGTCACCACCGTCGGCGTCGCTCAGTGCTGGCCCGGCGTGGTCACCGCAGTCGCCGGCGAGACCCGCATCGCCATGGACATGCGCCACATCGACGCCGTCGGGCTCCAGAAGATGTTCGACGACGCCCACGGTGCAGCCGAGCGCGCCGCAGCGGCGGAAGGTTGCACCGTCGAGTGGGAGCACATCTTCCGGATCCCACCCATGCCGTTCCACCC
>JANOJI010000283.1:0-1778 GCA_031408175.1 Ilumatobacteraceae bacterium | reverse complement strand
TTCTCCGACTGGGGTGCCGTTGCGGGTGACGATGAAGGTCTCTCCGTGATCGAGGCGACGCATGATCTCGCCACTGTCGTTGCGCAGCTCCCGCTGGGTGATCGACTGAGCCATGCCTTGTCTACTGTAGCACTATGTGCTACAGTAGACAACCGCCTCGAGGCTCAGCGTCTGTACACCGACACGTGCCGTTCGCTCGTGGAGTTGAACGGCTCGCGATTCCAGCCGCTCCACCGCTCCGCCAGGCGCAGCCCGGCAATGCGTGCCATGAGGTCGAGCTCGCTTGGCCATGCGTACCGGCAGACGATCGGGAACACCTTCACGCCGCTGCGCGAGAGTGAGATGTGGCTTTCGTCCAGCATCTGTGACACCGGATCGTGCCGTCCGACATCGAGATAGACCTCGTCGATGCCGATCGATTCCGCGTCGACGTACTGGTCGCTGCGCAGGCGATACAGGAAGGTGGGAACGAACGCCTCGATGAGGAACGCGCCGTCGTCGGTCAGGTGAGCGGCCACATTCTCGAAGCAGCGCACCTGGTCGTCCTGTGTCAGCAGGTTGAACATCGTGTTGAAGACCACGTAGATCAATTGATAGCTGTCGGGTACGGCGACGTCGGCAAAGTCACCCATCGTGACCGAGATCTGCTCGCCGCCGGGCTTGGAGCGAAGCGTGGCAGCCATGGCCGGCGAGATCTCGACGCCGTCGACGCGAGTCCCTGTGGCCGCGAGCGGCAGAGCGATACGACCGGTGCCGATGGCGAGCTCGAGCACGTTGCCGCCCCGTGCAAGCTGCTCCAGGAACGCGACCGTCTCCGCCTCGTCACCGCGCAGTTCGTCGTCGTAGCTGGCGGCGACCTCGTCACCAAAACTCATCGCCGGTTCGTATCCCTTCACAGGCCGACATTTCAGTGCGTCGAGCTCGCGCTGCACAACCGAGTTTCGACCTCGCATGCCAGACTGAAGACATGCTGAGCGTCGGAACTGTCGTGCTGGGCGTCGAGGACCTACACCGGGCAGTGGCCTTTTGGACACAGGCGTTGGACTACGTGCCCAAGCGAGAAGTGAAGATCGAAGACGACTTCATGATTCTCATTCCGAACTCGGGTACCGGAGCCCACCTGGCACTTGATGTCAGCGAGACACCCGTGCAGAGGTACCCCCGGGTGCATCTCGACCTGTACGCCGGCGACGCTGCCGACCAAGTTGCCGAGGTCGAGAGGCTCGTCTCGCTCGGGGCTACGCGAGTCGACTGGGATCGTTACCCGCCCAACCCCGATTTCGTGGTGCTGGCAGATTCCGAAGGCAACCGCTTCTGCGTGATCGATACGACCAGCTGACGCAACGCTCGGAGCAGAGCGAGTAGAGCCGAACGCCGGATCCAGAAGCCGTCGTCGGCTGCCCAGCGATCGAGCACCGTTGCGGGCGCGAATCAACCGGGCTCGGAAAGTAGTTGAGTCCATGTGACGAGATCGGCGTTGACGACAACATGAATCGTGGGAGCGGTTGGGTCGTCGATGCCTTGGATGACGACCAGCGTCCCACTTTGGTAGCCGACCTCGATTGGGACTGGCCGATCGATGACTCCCGCGTACTGAAACACTGCGTCGCCTTCGAGCGTCGATACCCAATACATGTAGGAGGTCTCGGCGACCTGACACTGGTAGCTGGCGCTGCGTCCCTGCACTCCGGTGTTCATGTGCTCGACGAGGAGTTCCAACCGTGCGGAAGTTGGATCGGGTAGGTATTCGAACCCGGGGATCGCCGCGCTTGCGTCGC
>JANOJI010000274.1:0-3919 GCA_031408175.1 Ilumatobacteraceae bacterium | reverse complement strand
TGTCGTTCGCCGCGTTCGAGGCAACGTTTTCGTTGTTCGGCGATCGTCGCTTTGGGCTGACCGAGGCCTCAACGGCGGCCGTCTTCCTCGGTATCGGGCTGGTGTTGGTCGTCATCCAGGGCGGCGCGTACGGAAGGCTGGTCAAACGATTCGGCACGCAGCGTCTGTTCGCTGCCGGGCTGACCATGCTGATCGCCGGTCTGGCCGTCACTGCGGTGGCCAAGGTCTGGCCGGTGCTGATCGTCGCCCTGATGCTGCTGTCGATCGGGCAGGGCTGTGCCTCGCCGTCGATCACCTCGCTCGTCACCCAGCACGCTCCACCCGATCGGCGCGGTGAAGCGTTGGGGTTCCAGCAATCGGCGAATGCCGTTGGTCGCGTCGTTGGGCCGCCGGCGGCCGGGGCGATGTTCGACCGCGTGGGAATCTGGAGTCCGTATCTCGCCGGTTCGGTGCTGTGCGCTGTGGCGTTGGGGCTGCTCGTGATGTGGGGCGTCGAAAGAGAAGTACCCGTCGGTGCTGCTGACGGCTGCGAGAATGTCGGGATCAATGACTGACCTCCGCGAACACCCCGCACTCGAGCGGCTCGCCGATTTCGAAGCTCGATGGCGTTCGGATTCCCTGCCAACTCGTCGCGCTGCAGCACCGATGGGGTATCAGCCGGGCCTCGATGGACTGCGGGCCATCTCGGTCGTCGCAGTCATTTTCTACCACGCCGGCTTCGGATGGATGCCGGGCGGGTTCCTCGGCGTCGAGGTGTTCTTCGTCGTCTCCGGGTTCCTGATCACCTCACTGCTCATCGAGGAGCGTGACACCAGCGGCGGCATCCGTCTGCGGCAGTTCTGGTTGCGGCGTGCTCGCCGCCTGTTGCCGGCGTTGTTCAGCGTGCTCATTGCAATCGGAGTCTGGGTTGCGTTGTTCGGAACGGCGCAGCAGCAGTCCGACCTGCATCGCGACTACCTGCCCGGCATCTTCTACTTCGCCAACTGGGGTCAGATCTTCGGCGGCGCGCAGTACTTCGGTAACTTCTCTCCGCTCCGTCACCTGTGGAGCCTCGCGGTCGAGGAGCAGTGGTATCTGCTATGGCCACTGACGTTTGTGTTGATCACGCGTCTCAGCAAGCGCACGGCAGATGTCGGACGATCGATCCTGCTCGGGGCTGCAATCGTGATGGCGATCACCTGGTTTCTGGCATCGCCGAGCG
Source organism: Ilumatobacteraceae bacterium (assembly GCA_031408175.1). Taxonomy (GTDB): domain Bacteria; phylum Actinomycetota; class Acidimicrobiia; order Acidimicrobiales; family Ilumatobacteraceae; genus JAENVT01. The sequence goes on along the minus strand of JANOJI010000274.1, from coordinate 2,718 downwards.
CGCTGACATCTGATCGCACCAACTTCTTGTACCTCTCCACGCTGACCCGGTCGAGTGGTTTGCTGCTGGGCGCCGGCGCCGCATTCCTGTGGCGCCCCTGGCGGGCGAGAAGTGCCGTTTCCAGCCGTGCCGGTATCACGTTGAACGTCGCCGGGCTTGGTGCCACGGCGATGCTGATCTACGCCTTCACTGCAGCGCACCTCACCGAGCGGTCGATCTATCGATGGCAACTGGCCGTCGTCTCGATGCTGTCGCTCGTGGTCGTGGCAGCGGTCGTACATCCGGCGGCATTGGTGGCGCGCTCGGTCTTCGCATCGCCATTGCTCGTCGCCCTCGGCAAGCGTTCCTACGGGGTCTATCTGTGGAGTTGGCCGATCTCGGTGCTCTGCGGCGCCTATGCCGGCTCGTGGACCAGGTTCATCGCGGCCATGTCGGTGACGATCGTTGTGTCCGAGTTCTCCTACATCTACATCGAGACACCGATCCGCAAGGGCGGGCTGCGTCGGTGGTTCGACCGCCCGCGCAACAGTGAATGGTCGACGCGAACGATTGCAGCCGGCGTGGTCGGCACGGTCTTGGTCGGATCGTTGGCGATGTTCTACTCGCGTGTCGAGCGATTTGATCGAGCTGCCGGTGGGGAGGACGTGACGATCGACCTCTCCGGTGTGCAACTGCCCGCATCGACGTCGATCGCGCCGTCACCGACCATCGTTGCCGCGACTGGTACCACCACAGGTACCACCACAGCCGTGACTCCGGCAGCCACCGCTGCCGTGGCGACGACTGCGGTCGTGATCGCTCCGGTGGTGCAACCCGCTGGTCCGGCGCGCATGGTGATCGTCGGCGACTCGCAGGCGCATTCGCTGGCGATCAACCTGCCCTCCGGGATCGAGAGCGCATTCACCATCACCGACGGGTCCGTCGAGGGTTGCAGTGTGTACGACGACGGCAAGGTGCGTTCGTCGCGCAACGGGTTCAGTCGGTCGTTCGCCGACTGTGGCGGATGGGCCGACAAGTGGGGCAAGGCGGCAACCAATGGCGACGCGCAACTCGCACTCGTCGTGGTCGGCGCGTGGGATGTGTTCGATGTCGAGGTCGACGGCCAGATGATCCCGTTCAACACCGCGGCAGCCGATCAGCGGTTCACCGACAACCTCAACATCGGGGTGGCCGCGCTGCGGGAAGCCGGCACGAAGGTGGCCCTCCTGGAAGTGCCGTGCATGCGACCGAAGGATGTGTCAGGCGCCGGTGTGCCCGCGCTGCCCGAACGTGGCGATGATGCCCGTATCGCCCACTTGAACGAGCTACTCCGTCAGGTGGCCGCCGCCGACCCGACCAACGTGATCTTCGTTGCTGGTCCGGCTGCATGGTGCAACGACGAGACGATTTCGACTGATCTCGGCTACCGATGGGATGGCGTGCACGTGTACAAACCGGGCGCCGCATTGATCTACGAGACCATCGCGCCCGCCCTGTTGGCGATCCCGAGATCGTGACCGAGCACTTGACAGCTGGTGGTTACCCGGCGGTATAGTTACCCGCAGGTAACATTGCTGACTGGGAGTGGGAAATGGCCGACTTTGCGCTCAACGAAGATCAACTGCAGATCCAGAAATGGGTGCACGACTTCGCCGAGGATGTGATCCGTCCCGCCGGTCACGAATGGGACGAACGGGAGGAATTCCCCTATCCGATCGTCGAGCAAGCTGCCGAGATCGGCCTGTACGGCTGGGAGTTCTTGATGAACAGCTTCGGCGATCCGACCGGCCTGACACTGCCGGTGGCCATCGAGGAATTGTTCTGGGGCGATGCCGGCATCGGCATGGCGATCATGGGATCGGCGCTGGCTGCGGCCGGGATCAGCGGCAACGGCACTCCCGAACAGGTCATGGAGTGGATCCCCCAGTGCTACGGCGACGCCAACAAGGTGCAGCTCGGCGCATTCTGCGTCAGTGAGCCCGACGCCGGTTCGGACGTCTCATCGCTGCGGACCCGCGCCGTCTACGACGAGAAAGACGACGAGTGGGTGCTCAACGGCACGAAGGCGTGGATCACCAACGGTGGTATCGCCGACGTGCATGTGGTGGTTGCCACGGTCGATCCCGAACTGAAGGGTCGCGGGCAGGCGTCGTTCATCGTCCCGCCCGGAACCAAGGGCCTCAGCATGGGCCAGAAGTACAAGAAGCATGGCATCCGCGCCTCGCACACGGCCGAGGTCGTGCTCGACGATTGCCGAGTTCCTGGTCGCTGCCTGCTCGGTGGCAAGGAGAAGCTCGACGCCAAGTTGGCTCGGGCCCGCGAGATGGGCCACAGCGGTGAGAAGCAGCCGGCCATGACCACGTTCGAGGCCACACGTCCCGCAGTCGGCGCGCAGGCCCTCGGTATCGCCCGAGCTGCATACGAGTTCGCACTCGACTACGCCAAGGAGCGCAAGGCGTTCGGCAAGCCGATTGTGATGCATCAAGCGATTGCGTTCAAGCTGGCCAACATGGCCGTCGAGATCGACGCCGCCCGGCTGCTGATCTGGCGGGCCGCGTGGCTTGCCCGCAACGGCGGTTTCAAGAACGGCGAAGGATCGATGAGCAAGTACAAGGCCTCGGAAGTCGCCGTGCGCGTGACCGAAGATGCCATCCAGATCCTCGGCGGATACGGCTACACCCGCGAGTACCCCGTCGAGCGCTGGCACCGCGACGCCAAGATCCACACGATCTTCGAAGG
>JANOJI010000220.1:0-1822 GCA_031408175.1 Ilumatobacteraceae bacterium | reverse complement strand
CGCAACACCGCGAGAGCCGAGCCGCCTCACGTGGCGACTCGAGCAGCTCAGAATCCGAGCAGGCGCGCCGGCTCCGCGTCCAAATCCCGAGGATCGACAGTACGCGCATCGTTCATCCACGTGAGATTGATCATTTCGTCACCATCGCCGCCGTGATTGCCGGCGGGGGTCACGGCTGCGGACAAGGTCCGGGGACGCTGCGGTATCCAATCCTCGCGAGCCGATTTCAGGCCATAAACATCAGCGCAGGTAGATGGCGCTCGACATGACAAGAGCCGGGCCACCGCAGCGGCACCGGCTCGTCGTCGTATCTAACGGGTGGAGGTGCGGGGAATTGAACCCCGGGCCTCAACAGTGCGATTGTTGCGCTCTGCCAACTGAGCTACACCCCCGTTGGAGATCCCGAGTGTATCGGTGCAGTCCCACGCCGACCACGGAGGACTCAGTGGAGTGTCTGAGACCCGCCCGGGGTGTCGCCAAACACTCCGACGAAACGCGTCAGGCTGCGTTGAACCAGTTGGTGTCGGTGTCGCGGACGCCTTCGAGCGACCGGATCTGCACCAGCTTGTAGCAATAACCGCACAGCGACATGAACGCGAATGCGAACGCGTAGACCATGGAGTTGGCCTTGGTCGTGGCCGCGAGGAATGCGGTGACAGCGGTGACCAGGACGAGCATGAAGAAGATGTTGGAGCGCCGACGGCGCACCAGCTCGCGCTGGCTGACCTGGTGAAGGTGAGCCTGACGGTGCTGGCCACTCGTGCGATCGAGCGTGGCGTTGTGCATGCGCTGGCCGGCGACCGATGCCGCAGCCGCACGATGCATCTGCTGCCCTGGACGGCCGGGCGCTGCCGGGCGTGACAGCGGCGACGACGCAGCGAGGGGGCGACCCATCGACCGCATCGGCACCATCGTGCGTGTCGGCACGGCACGCTGCAACGTGGAGAGCTGCCGGCGGAAATCGGTCACCGATGAATTGGGCCGGTTTTCCACTCGGGACCGCAGCAGGGGTGGAATCAGAACGGCCGCCCAGGCGGCGAGTACGGCCAGGAGAACGATTTTGCTCATGGACTAGGCGGTTCCCTTGTCAGACATCTGTTCACGATTCCTTCTGAGGTGGCACGCTGGCAAACACGACATTAACCGACGGCGTTGTTTCATTACGAATCTACTACATTCGTAACACTGGCCGACACGTTACCAGCTCTTCGGTACGTACCGGACCGCCCGCCTGTCTTCTCCCACAATGCCAGTTCTCCGATCACCATGCCACGATCGGCCGACTTGCACATGTCGTAGATCGTCAACGCGGCAATTGCGCAGGAGTGCAACGCCTCCATCTCCACGCCAGTGCGATCGACGGTGTCGACCTGCACCTCGATGGCCACGTGGTCGTCGCCGATCTCGAAGTTCACGTGCACCGAGCCGACGAGCAGCGGATGACACAACGGGATCATGTCGCTGGTGCGCTTTGCCGCCTGGATGCCTGCAACACGGGCGACAGCCAGCACATCGCCCTTGTTGACTTCGCGGTTGGCGATGGCGGCAGTCGTGTCGGGTGCCATGAACACCTTGCAGCGGGCGACAGCGCGACGGTGTGTGGGGTCCTTGGGAGTGACGTCGACCATGCGCGCCCGTCCCATGGGGTCGAGGTGGGAGAAGGCGAGATCGCTCATCTGGTTGGCCACACTAGTAAATTCGACACGCTTTGGCCCCACACCTAGCCAGTTTGCACCGGGCCGGTATCGACGACCTCGAACGCGGTGCCCGGAATGTTCTTCAACTGGTTGAGGTCGTCGTCGTTCCATCCCGGGTCGGGTGC
>JANOJI010000196.1:0-1534 GCA_031408175.1 Ilumatobacteraceae bacterium | reverse complement strand
ACACGGTGAAGACGTTGGTGACCAACGAGGAGAAGCTCGAAGACCTGCTGGCAGAGAACGACTACGACGTCGAGAAGATGTCGGCCACTGAAGAGGGCCAGGCGCTGAGCGAAGACGCCACCACCGAAGCTGCCGGCGAGGATCTCGAGGCGTACCTCAGCGACAAGTGTGGCATTGAGACCGACGACACGACAGTCGACACCGCGCCGGTAGACGACACGATCATCCCCGACGTCAGTTCCGCCGCCGGCATCGATCTTGGCGAAGGCGAGGAAGCGATCAACAAGTTCCTCGACTTCTACGAGCTCGGCACCAGCACCACGTTGACCGACGACGAGCGTTCGTGCATCGTGTCGGCCCTCGTCGACGAGGTGACGGGAGACGAGCTGAACCAAGCCATCAACGGCGAGGCCAGCGAACAATTGCAGCAGGCCCTTGGTTTGGCCTTCATCGGTTGCGAGGTTGATGTCGCAGGCTGACATACGCCTCGACAAATCAGTGACAAGCTGAGCCTCTTCGAGAGGAGGCGGCCATGCCGTCCAAGCTACCGATGCCCGATCTCATCGTGCTGTTGCCAGGGATCCTGGGCAGTGTCTTGGAGCGCGATGGCCGCGATGTCTGGGCAGTGTCACCCGGTGCTGCTTGGCGGGCAATCATGTCGCTGGGCCGCAGCGTCGAGGAGCTGGAGTTGCACGGCGATGATCCGTCGATCGATGATCTCGGCGACGGTGTGATTGCTCCACGCCTCATGCCCGATCTCCACCTCATTCCCGGACTGTGGAGCATCGACGGGTACTCGCACATCCGCTCGTCGATCTTCGCCAGATTCGACGTCGTCGAGGGCCAGAATTGGTTCGACTTTCCATACGACTGGCGTCGCGACAACCGCGTGGCAGCGCGCCATCTTGCCGAGCGCGCCCCGGGTTGGCTACGGGCCTGGCGTCAGCGTTCCGGCAACAACGATGCCAAATTGGTGTTGGTTGGACACTCGATGGGCGGTCTCGTTGCTAGGCACTACTTGGAAGTCCTCGAGGGCTGGCGCGACACCCGCATGCTCGTGACGTTCGGCACGCCATTTCGCGGTTCGCTGAACGCTCTCGACTTCTTGTGCAACGGCTTCAAAAAGGGAATCGGTCCGCTCGGCCTCGACCTGACCCGGCTGCTGCGTTCGATGACATCTGTGTATCAATTGCTGCCCCGTTACCCCGTCGTCGACAGTGGCTCGGGCGAACTGACGCGTGTGGCGGAGACCACTGGTTTGCCTGGTGTGGATCCGGCGCGAGCCGCGGCCGCGTTGCGCTTCCATCACGACATCGACGCCGCCGTCGAGGCCAGGCCGGCGAACAGCTATGCCATCCATCCGATCGTCGGCATCATGCAGCCGACGAGTCAGTCAGCCGCGTTTCGTGACAGCACTGTGCGGATGCTGCAAGCCCACTCCGGTGTCGATAGTGCAGGCGATGGAACGGTGCCTCGGGTGTCGGCGACGCCGCTCGAACTTGCCGATCTCGGGCGAGAGATCTACGCGCCCGAT
>JANOJI010000177.1:0-2427 GCA_031408175.1 Ilumatobacteraceae bacterium | reverse complement strand
CCCAAGACGCCTTGGCACTCGCGAGGCTTGAGCTCACGGACCTCGACAAACCTCGCGACACGACGACGCTGACCGACGCAGTCAATGCCGCCAACGAACAGGCCGACGCGAGCCGCGCCGCGCTCGCCGAGCTCGAAGCAGTGGTCGGCACCATCGTTCCCGCCGGCGAGGTCGTGTTCCTCCCGGTGCTGCCGACCACGGTCACCGAGGTCAACGCCACCCTCGGGGCGGTTCCACCGACCGATCAGCTGGCTCTCGTGTCCAGCACCAACACCCAGATCACGGGACGCATCGCCAAGGTCGACGGCGACCTCGTCACAGTGGGCGCCGTCGTCGACATCTCAGTTCCTGACGCTGGAATCAACACAACAGGCACGGTGACCGACGTTCGCAAACCGGTGGCCTCCACCTCGCCGAACGACAACCCGTTCGGCGGCGGCAGCGGTGATACGTCCGATCGGTTGGAGGTAGTGGTCGTCGCCGACGACTCGACCCAGATCAACCAGTTCATCGGCTTTCCGGTGCGCATCAAGGTGACAGTTTCGGCGACGGCCAGCGAGGTACTGGCCGTCCCGGTCGCAGCATTGTCGGTCGGCCCCGATGGCATCAGTCGTGTCGAGGTTGAACGCGAGGCTGCACGGGGTACGCGCCCGGGCCGCACGGAGCTCGTCGATGTCACGGTCGGTCTCTCAGCCCAGGGCTTTGCCGAAATCGGTCCGCTCGGCGACACACCGATTGTCGAAGGTGACAGGGTCGTGATCGGTACCGATACGGGCGAACGGAAGAATCGTCGCGAGCGTGCCTCGACGCCGACGACGGTTTCGGCCGGCAACGGGTGACCGATTCGCTCATCACCATCGATCCGGTTGACGGACCACAGCACGACGGCGGGCGTGTGCCGGTCGTCGAGCTGCGCAACATCAGCCGCGTCTTCCCCACCGAGCCGCCTGTCATCGCACTGCAGCACGTCGACCTCACGGTGATGCCGGGAGACCACCTCGCCGTCGCGGGCGCGTCGGGGTCGGGCAAGAGCACGTTGTTGAACCTGTTGGGCTTGCTCGATCGACCAACGCAGGGGACGTACCTGCTCGATGGTCTCGACACAAGCGAACTCACCGATCGCGAACGCGCCGCGGAGCGCGGCCGACGCCTTGGGTTCGTCTTTCAGGCATTCCACCTGCTTTCGCATCGTCCGGTCGAGGAGAACGTGATGCTTGCCGAGCTGTATCGCGGCGAGCCGCGCAATGGACGATTGCAGCGGGCGATCGCTGCACTGGAGGTCGTTGGTCTTGGTCACCGCATCGGATTCCTGCCGACCAAGCTTTCAGGCGGCGAGCGTCAGCGCGTGGCCATTGCCCGAGCAATCGTCGGATCGCCCAGCCTGTTGCTCTGCGACGAACCGACCGGCAATCTCGACAGCCAGAACACGGCCTCGGTGCTCGAGTTGTTCGACGCTCTCCGCGAGCGCGGCTTGACCATTCTGGTGATCACTCACGATCACGACGTTGCCGCCCATGCGCAGCGGCGCGTGCATATGGTCGATGGTCGTTTGACCGAGGTCGACTGATGGCGGGCTCGAAGATGAAGCTGCGTGATCTGGTCGACGAGTGTCTCGCCGGCATCTTTGCCCGGCCGGCGCGTACAGCGCTGACCACGCTCGGCACGGTGCTGGGCATTGCCTCGTTGGTGGCCACGCTCGGAATCTCGCGCACCGCCGGCAACCAGATCGTCGGCAGGTTCAGCGAACTTGCGGCGACCCAGGTCACGGTCGAAGCGCGATCGTCCGGCGGTGCGACGGGAAGCGCTGCAGCGCGGGCGTCGGCCGGCAGCCTGCCGTGGAAGGTCGAGGACCGCCTCGATCGCTTGAACGGGGTCGTCGCTTCTGGCGCGGTGGCCGACATCCCCAATCCGGGCGGCATCAAGACGGTGCCGCTGATCGATCCGACGTCGGTCACCGAGCGCACCCTGCCAGTCTTCGCCGCATCTCCGGGATTGCTCGGTGCCGTGCGCGGTCACATCACGATTGGCCGCTGGTTCGACGAGGGCCACCTCGACCGCCGCGACCGAGTGGCTGTGATCGGCATCGAGGTCGCCAACGAACTCGCCATCACGCGTCTGGAGACGCTGCCCAGCCTGTTCATCGGCGACAACGTGTTCACGGTGATCGGCATCATCGACGACGCTCCTCGCGACCGGGGTCTAACCGGCGGGATCATCATTCCCGCGTCGACTGCAGCTGAGCGTTTCGGCATCTCCAAACCCGAGCGAGTGGTGATCGAGACCGAGTTGGGGGCAGCGACGCTGATCGCGACCCAGGCGGCGATCGCCCTCAATCCCAACGCCCCGGAGTCACTCAGTGTGTCCGCGCCTCGTGACCCCAGCGACACCAAGAATCGTGTTCAGAGCGATGTGAACCAACTGTTCCTG
>JANOJI010000160.1:0-11222 GCA_031408175.1 Ilumatobacteraceae bacterium | reverse complement strand
TTCACGTTCGCCGATGGCGAGGTGGCCGAGGCTCGCTGGGTGACGTTCGACGAACTCGATGTCATGCGGGCCACGCACCGCTTCCTCCCCGACAGCATCTCGCTCCTGCTGCCGCTGATCACGCCACATTGAGCTTTCCGCTTCGGACGACGGGGTGTGCCTCTTTGTCATGAGCAAACGGGCTCGCGACGAAGGAGACACCATGAGTATGTACGGGGCCAATCCCGAGCAGCTGAGCAGCCTCGGCCGGTCGATGAAGCAACAGAAGGTGGCAATCGACGGGGTGATCGGCACAGTCAGTTCGGCCCTTGCCGGGACCGTGTGGGAAGGCCCCGCCCGTCAGCAGTTCGAAAGCGACTGGAACACCACGTTCAAGAGCGCACTCAACCGGCTCAACGAGGCATTCGAGGTAGCTGGAACAGACTGCATCAATCGCAGCACCGACCTGCAGCGGGTGATGGGCGCCCGCTGACCATCACAGCGGCGCCGGCCCGGCCCTCCCTACCTGCCCCCGGGCCGGCGTAGCTGCGCGTTCGATACAGTTCAGTCGCGTGCTGCTGCTGGAGTTCACCATCGAACCGTTCGTCGAGGGCCAACCCGGGCCTCACGTCATATCGGCCGTCGAGGCCGCCCAAGCCCTCGGATTCGAGATCGACTTCGGACCATTCGGTTCGAGTTGCAGTGTTCCCGCAGAACAGGCCGGGCAAGTAGCCCGGGCAATCCTCGACGCGGCGTATGCCAACGGCGCCACCCACGTCAGCCTGCACACCGAACGCCTGACGGAGAATCCATGAGTGGCCTGCCACGCCATCCGTTCGTGTTGGCGGTGAAGCCGGTCGTTGAAGCACTCGGTGCCACGCTCGTTCCCGCCGACGAACGCGAGCCCGGCGACATGCCCTTGCGGTGGGAGGGTTCGATCATCGCAGCCGTGCGCATGGCACCACTGCACGGCGCCCTCGACCGCCTGATCGACGGCGTCGAGCGCGAGTTCGGCGCGTCGTTGCCTTCCCTCGCACGCGAAGACAAGCAGCGAGCCATCCGCCTGCTCGATGAGCGCGGCGCCTTTACGCTGCGGCGCGCTGTCGAAGACGTCGCCGACGCCATGGGTGTCAGCCGCATCACCGTGTACAACTATCTCAACGCCCTGCACCGATGACCAGCCCGATCGTCGTGGTCGACTACGACCCACAGTGGCCACAAGAATTTGAGATCATTCGCCAGACCTTGCTCACGGCACTCGCCAATGTGCCGGTGCTCGCCATCGAGCATGTCGGTTCGACTTCGGTTCCCGGGCTCGCCGCCAAATCGATCATCGACGTCGACGTGATTGTCGATCGCTCGCAGGTTGAAGCCGCCACCGCGAACTTGGAATCGGAGGGCTACACGCTCCTCGGCAACATGGGAGTGCCCGACAGGTACGCATTCAAAGCGCCGGCAGGCAGTATCCGGCAGAACACGTACGTCACGGTCGACGGCTGCCTGTCGCTGCGCAACCACCTTGGCCTTCGCGAAGTGCTGCGCCGTGACGCTGAGCTGCGGGATGAATACTCGGCGATCAAGCGCCGACTGGCGGCGGAGACCGATGACATCGACGTGTACATCGATGGCAAGACCGACATCCTTCGCCGCATTCTTGAACGGGCCGGTCTGGCGATCGACGAACTCGACGAGATCGAAGCCGGCAACCGGCTGTGAGCGCCTTCGATGTGATCGGCTTCGACGCCGACGACACCCTGTGGCACAGCGAGGACGGGTTCCGAGCCAACGAGGAACGCTTCGTCGAGCTGATCGCGCCCTATGCGCCGGACGGGGTCGGCGTGAAGGCGGCGCTGACCGCGACTGAACGCAAGAACCTCGCCGCATTCGGCTACGGGGTCAAATCGTTCGGCCTGTCGATGGTCGAGGCTGCGGTCACGATCAGCGGTGGCCGGGTCCCCTCGACGGTCGTCGCCGAGATGATCGAAATGGTCCGAGGACAGATGGAGGAGCCGGTGCGGCTGCTCGAGCACGTTCCCGAAGTGCTGGCCGAGATCGGAGCCGGACGCCGATTGATCCTGATCACCAAGGGCGACCTCATCCACCAGACCCACAAAATCACGACCAGCGGGCTCGAGCACCACTTCGAACATGTCGAGATCGTGCTGGAGAAAGACCCCGAGACCTACGCCGCCGTGCTGTCGCGGCGCGGGATCGATCCGACACGCTTCTGCATGGTCGGCAACAGCGTGCGCAGCGACATCTTGCCGGTGCTCGCCCTCGGCGGCCACGGTGTTCATGTGCCGTACCCCATTCTGTGGGACCTCGAGCAGGTCGACCACGATGCGCACTTCGTCGAACTCGCCTCGCTCGCCGACCTCCCCGCCTGGCTCGCCGATCGCTGAGTTCGCAGCAAGGTGAGATAGGGGGCACAATCCAGTTGCGTAGTCATTGCGTCTGATGACTGGCGCCCCGATGCGGGGCCGGAGTCGTCAAACGCTGCGTCGACGAGCGCCGATTGCCCGGTCGGCTCAGCTTCGAGATCTGGGTGCCGGTCCATTCATCGGAGCAGCGGCGATGTCGGATTTTGGCCCCCAGATCTTCTCGGTGGCGCATGGTGCCCGATATAGAGCGGGTTGGCAGCCGAAAAGAGGCCGTCGCGATCGTGTCGCCGACCTCCCCGCCTCGCTCGCCGACCGCTACAAGCGGCGCAGGGAGACGTCAGTGACTCGATGGTCGGAACCCTTCCGCAGCAGCAGTGCGGCCCTCGACTTGGTCGGTGCGATGTTCTCGCGCAGGTTCTTGCCGTTGATCTCGTGCCAAATGAACTTGGCGGTGTCGACCGCCTCGTCGTGGGTCAGGTCGGCATAGTGCCGGAAGAAGCTGTCGGGATTCTGGAACACCGTGTCGCGCAGCTTCATGAAGCGCTGCACATACCACTCCTCGATGTGTGCTTCGTCTGCGTCGAGGTAGATGCTGAAGTCGAAGTAGTCGCTGACGAACTCGGTGTTGGCTTCGAACGGTCCGCCCACCTGCAGCACATTGAGCCCTTCGATGATGGCGATGTCGGGCTGGCTGACCTCAACGGTGTCGCCCTCGATGATGTCGTACACGACGTGGCTGTACACGGGTGCGTGGGCAGTGGCGGCGCCACTCTTCAACTCACGGAGGAAGTGCAGGAGCCGCCGGGTGTCGTAGCTCTCAGGGAACCCCTTGCGGTTCATCAGGCCGCGCTCGTCGAGCACCTTGTTCGGATACAGGAATCCATCGGTCGTCACCAGATCGACCTTCGGATGGTCGGGCCAGCGTGCCAGCAACGCCTGCAGGATGCGGGCGAACGTGCTCTTACCCACGGCAACGCTGCCGGCGATGCCGATGATGTAGGGCACCTTCGGTGTCGACGTACCGAGGAACTCGCCCGAGACCTTGTGCAGCTTCTGCGTCGCCGACACGTACAGGTTCAGCAGCCTGGTCAGCGGAAGATAGACAGCGGCAACCTCGTCGAGCTCGATGTGCTCATTGATGCCGCGCAACGACTCGAGATCCTGTTCGCTCAACGTCAGTGGCGTCGCCGCACGCAGGTCGGCCCACTCGTCACGCCCGAACGTGAGATAGCGGCCTGGCGCGTCGGTCACGGGTTGGGACCCTACGCTCGGGCGATGCCGGTGTCACAACGAAAGCTGCTCGGTGCGTGGTACACCCCGCCCGAGCTCGTCGAGGCAGTCACCGCCGAGGTGCGGCGCGGCTTCACCCCGACGACTGTTCTCGACCCGGCGTGCGGCGACGGCCGCTTCTTGGCTGCGTTCGCCGATTCGGCCACGCTCACCGGGATCGACATCGATCCGACGACGTTGTGGACGCAGGGCGATTCGCTGTCGATCGACTGGGGCGGCCAGCAGTTCGATGCGGTCGTCGGCAATCCCCCATTTCTCAATCAGCTGGCCAGTTCGACCTCGCGGGGCGGACGATCGAGGTTCGGCGGAGGCCCATACGCCGACAGCGCTGCCGAGTTCCTCGCCTTGGCGGTTCGGCTGGTGCGACCAGGTGGCCGTGTCGGGTTGGTGCTGCCGTTGTCGATGCTGTCGAGCCGCGATGTCGCCGCGATCCGCGACGACGTCTCTCGTCGAGCCGCGCTGCGGTGGATGTGGTGGTCGACGACGAAGATGTTCGATGCCAACGTGCGCGTATGGGCCGGCGTGTGGGAGATCGGCGGACCTCAAGGTGAAGTCCACCGGGCGTACGGCCCCCAGTTCGAGACGATGCCGGCAGTTGCGATGCCGGCACAGTGGGCGGGGCTGATCGCCGACACCGTCGCCGCGCAGCACGACGGTCCCGTACTCGGTGACATCGCCACATTCACGTCCGACTTTCGCGATCAGTACTACGGACTGATCGGCGCCGTCAGCGATGCAGATGTGGGTCCGCCACTGATCACCAGTGGCTTGATCGAACCCAACGAGTGCTGGTGGGGACGGCGCCCGGTTCGCTTTGCCAAGCAAGCTTTCGCCGCGCCGCGCGTCGACGTGCCGGCGCTCGCACCCGCGCTACAGCGGTGGGCGTGCCAACGGTTGGTGCCCAAGATCCTGATCGCCAACCAGACCCGCCGCATCGAGGCGGTCATCGACCGAGATGGCGCATGGCTGCCGAGCGTGCCGGTGATCACCTGCATGAGCGATCGCCTCGACGATGTGGCTGCCGTACTGCACAGCGACGCGGCAACGGAATGGGTGCGCTACCACGCTGCCGGCAGCGGTCTCAGTGCAACGTCCGTGCGACTCACTGCGCGGTTGCTGGCGTCGATCCCGCTGCCCGCAACCATGGCCGCGATTCCCAACGACGCCAGTTGACGAGAGCCCGCAGCACCATCCACATCAGCTGTGCCCCCCACAGTCCAGCAAGTCCGAGTTCGGGGTACAACAGGGTGGCCACCGCCAGCGGAGCGAAGCCAGCCAAGTTGATCACCGCTTGTCGGGCCAGCCAGCGCTCGTCGTGAGCTCCGATCAGCGCACCATCGAATGCGAAGGCGATCGCCCCCGGGAACTGCATCACTGCCAGGATCAACAGGCCCGCAGTCAGGCGGGAATGCACCGCTGGATCGCCGCTGAACACGTGCGGCAGCACCGGGCTCAACGCTGCGAGCGCCACTGCCAGCAGTACAGCACACCACAACGAGAGGCGATTGCTGGTGCGACCGACGCGCAGCGTCTCATCGGTGTCATGCCTGCCGAGTGCGCCGGCCACCAGCGACTGGGCGGGTATCGCCAGGGCATCGAGCATGAGAGCCAGGAACGTGAACAGCTGGATGAGCACCTGGTGCGCAGCAAGGGTGGGCGTGTCGACACGCGCAGCCACCGCGGTCGACGTGTTCCAGACGGCGAACATCGCGATTGATCGCACTGCGAAGTGCAATCCGCTGCGCAGCAACTTCCTCATCCGCTCGCCGGTCGGCCGGCCGCCGCCGCGGTGCGGGCGCAGCACTCGCAGGAACATCAGGGCCGCGCCCGTCTGCACGATCACCGTGCTCCACGCAGAGCCGGCCACGCCGAGATCGAGCACGTACACGGCCACTATCTCGAAGATGACGTTGACGACGTTGGCCAGCAGGACGATCCGCAGCGGTTTGCGCAGATCGTTGACTCCGCGCATGACACCGTGCCCGACGTAGGTGACCAGGACGAAGGGAAGGCCGATGCAGCTGATCCGAAGGTAGGTGACGGCGTATCCCAGAACGTCGCCACGACCACCCAGCAGCCACACCAACGGGTGGGCGGCCGCGGCGACCGCGGCACCCATCGGCACGCCGATCATCACCGCGAGCCGAAGGGCAGCTGTGGCCACGTCGCGGGCCTCGGCCGATCGGCCCGCGCCGTGTGCGAAAGCGACATCAGGGGTGACGCCGTATTCGAGCGAGGCAGCCATCGAGATGACGGTCAGCAGGATGGTCGATGCGATCGCCAGCCCGCCGAGTTGCGGTGTGCCTAGACGCCCAACGATCGCCGTGTCGACCAGTACGTACAGCGGTTCGATGGCCAGCGTTCCGAGTGCCGGAATCGCGAGCGCGATGATCCGCCGGTCCAGTTCGCGACGAGTGCTGAGCGCCGGCGACTGCATCCCACCGAGACTACGCGCGCATGCGGGATTCGCCGAGTGCTTCGGTGACCACCTGGCGGCGGCGGTGAGGCGCCCAGTGGAGTGTTTGGTGACACCCCGAGTGGGCGGCAAACACTCGTATGAGCTCAGCCGAAGGCGCCGAGCTTCACCAGCTCAACGATGCCAGGGCGCCGACGGCGACACGGCACCGGGCGCTGTGAGCACATCGAAGCCATCGTCGGTGACGAGGATGGTGTGTTCGAACTGAGCCGTACGCCGGCCATCGGCCGTGATGGCGGTCCAGTCGTCGTCGAACACCATCTTGTGCTGCCACGACCCCATCGTGATCATCGGTTCGATCGTGAAGGTCATGCCAGGACGCATGATGGTGTTGGCCCGCTCGTCGTAGTAGTGCAGCACCTGAATGTCGGTGTGGAACTGCTCGCCGATGCCGTGGCCGATGAACGCCTTCACCACGCCGTAGCGGTACTTCTTGGCGTGCGTCTCGATGGCTTTGCCGATGTCGCTGATCGGGCGGCCGGGCAGCACGGCCTCGATGCCATGCCACATGCATTCCTCGGTCACGCGCACCAGTTGCTGGCTGGCCGGGTCGACCGTGCCCACGAAGAACGTGGCATTGGTGTCGCCGTGAACTCCGCCGACATACGTCGTGACGTCGATGTTGAGGATGTCGCCATCCTGCAATGCACGCGAGTCAGGGATGCCGTGGCAGATGACCTCGTTGACGCTCGTGCACACACTCTTGGGGAAGTGGTTGTAGTTCAACGGGCTCGGGTACGAGTTGCGTTCGATGCACAGGTCGTGCACGTACACGTCGATCTCGTCGGTGGTGACCCCGACCGCCACCATCTCGCCGGCCAGCCGCAGCACCTCGGCGGCAACCGTGCCGGCGTGGCGCATGCGTTCGATGATCTCGGCTGACTTCACACGCGACTCGGCCCATCTGACCGGCACACCGGTTTCGGCGTATGCCGGACGGATGATCTCGCCGGGGACAACCCGGCGCGCACTGACCACCCCCTGCAGGACGCGGCCCTCGAGCGGCTTGTGACAGCGCTTGTACTTGCGACCGCTGCCGCACCAGCACGGGTCGTTGGCCTGTGGCAACGTGGTAGGCGGTTGGGCTTTCTGCAACATCGATCCCAGTGTAACTGGTCGGCATTCTGAGGCGACCGTGGCATAGCGTGGGCGACCACTATGGGATCGATCCAGGTCAGCCACGTCGGATGGCGACGTCCGGGTGGCGCCGAACTGCTGCGCGATGTCAATTTCACTGTCGGCAACGGCGACCGCGTGGCGCTGGTCGGTGCCAATGGCGTGGGCAAGAGCACGCTGATGCGACTGATTGCCGGCGAGGCCACCGCCACCACGGGCACGATCTCGATCGACGGCCGGCTCGGCGTCATGCGCCAACTGGTCGGCGACAACGACCAGACCGTGCGCGACCTGATGGTGTCGCTCGCCCCGCAGCGTCTGCAAGACGCGGCCGCCCGCCTTGCACGCGCCGAGGCCTCCGCTACCGACGAGCCGATGCGCTACGCGATGGCGCTGGCCGAATGGGGCGATGCTGGTGGGTACGACGCCGAAGTGTTCTGGGATGCCTGCTGCACCAAGGCCGTGGGTGAGCCATTCGCCGAACTGGAACGGCGGCCTCTGCGCACCTTCAGCGGGGGCGAGCAGAAGCGCCTGGCGCTCGAAGCCCTGTTGCGCAGCGACTACGACGTGTTGCTGCTCGACGAGCCCGACAACTTTCTGGACGTGCCCGGCAAGCGATGGCTTGAGGCCGAACTGCGAGCCAGCCGAAAGACGATGCTGTTCGTCAGCCACGATCGCGAGTTGCTGGCGGCGACTGCGACCAAGATCGTCACCGTCGAGGCCAGCGGCGCCTGGACCCATGGCAGCGGGTTCGCCGGCTACCACGAGGCACGCCAGGCACGCCTCGAGAATCGCGAGCATGCACTGGCTCTCTACGAGGACGAACGTAAGAAGCTCGAAGAACTCGTCGCCGAGATGCGTCGCCGAGCCAAGATCAGCGACACGTTCGCACCGCGGTTGAAGGCCGCCGAGAGTCGCCTACGCCAGTTCCTAGAACGCAGCGAGGCCCCAGAACTGGTCCGCGAACAGCGCATCGACATGCGCCTCGGAGGCGCGCGCACCGGCAAGCGTGCACTCGCGGTGCGCAACCTCGAACTTCACGGCCTGACCGATCCGTTCGATCTCGAACTCTGGTACGGCGAGCGGATCGCCGTGCTCGGCGGAAACGGCGCCGGCAAGAGCCACTTCCTGCGCGTGCTCGGAGGCGATGCATCGGTGGCGCACAGCGGTGACGTGCGCCTCGGGGCCGGCGTCGTGCCGGGTTTGTTCAATCAAACCCACGAACATCCAGATTGGAGCGGCCGCACCCTGCTGCAGATCCTCCACGACAACGACGTGGTCCGCGGTCCGGCGATGGGCATGTTGCGCCGCTACGAGATGCAGGGCTGCGCCGAGCAGATCTTCAACACGTTGAGCGGTGGCCAGCAGGCTCGCTTCCAGATTCTGCTGCTGGAATTGAGTGGGGCGACACTGCTGCTGCTCGACGAACCGACCGACAATCTCGACCTGGTCTCCTCCGAGGCATTGGAAGCCGGGCTCACCGAGTTCCAGGGCACGGTCATTGCCGTCACTCATGATCGATGGTTCCTGCGCGGCTTCGACCGTTTCGTCGTGTTCAACGACGACTGCTCGGTCAGCGATCATCTCGATCGCCCGGCTGAGTGGCGCTAGCGCTCCTTCTGTCCCAGCTCATGCGTCGCCGAAGCCGAGGTCGCCGGCCCAGGGCGGTGCGCACGCATACGGCGGCGTCCACGAGCCACGGCCGCAGTAGACCCACAGGTCGCTGGCCGCGTCGGCGCAGTTCGTCATCGACTCTTTGACAGTGACGACGCTCCAGCCGCGGCGCCCCAGCTCGCCGTGTGGCTCGAACATCCCCGCCAACGCGTTGAGCTGGAAGGTGCAATGCGAGTCGTCGCGCGTGGCCAGGTTGAGGTTGACCACCGTGTAATTGCAGCCGCCTTCGCGTGAGGCGATGTACGTTGCCCACTGTTGGGTGGCGTCGTCGGCGCCGTCCTTCGCGAACTCGTCGGCAATGATGTCGGCGTTCGCCTTGGTACACGCAACATGGTTGCCGTAGAAGGGAATGCCATCGCGGGTGAGGTTCCAGTTGGGGAACGGCTCGCGGCCCGCCGGGAATGGTCCGCCCGGCGCTCGTGGGATGACTGGTCCACCCTGCTCGGTCGTTTTCCCACTCCAGATGCCCATCGCAGCCAGCGTCGACGGGCCGGCAACCCCGTCGGCAACAAGCGGCGGAGTTGCAAATTGGAAACCTCGCAAGGCGTCGGCGGTGAGCTTGTCGAAGGTTCCGGTCGCCTTCGTGAGGAGGTAGCCGTCCTCGATCAGCTTGTCCTGCAGGCACTTCACCGACGCACCCTTCGAACCGCTGCCCAGGCGGGCATCGGCGAGGCAGAGCGGGGGTGGTTCGCTATCGATACCGGAATAGATGCCCATCTGGGTCAGCGCAAATGGGCTGGCAATCCCGTCGACGCGCAGCGGCGGGTTGTTGGACTGGAAGACGGCCATCGCCCCCGCGGTTGCCTTGTCGTACCGCTGGGTCAGGGTTGAGTGGTAGAGCCCGAGCGCTGCAAGCGTGAATTGCAGGCACGCAACGCTGGACCCTTGCGAGCCGATCGCCAACCCGGCATCGCTCGTGCACCACTCCAGCTCAGGCACATCGGCGCGAGCGAGTGGCGCCGGTGCAGTCGTCACGGAGGACGCCAGCATCGTCATGGCCATCAGCGTCAAGGCCCGTCGCCGCAACTTCACCCACGTATTCTGCCGTGGATGGGCCGAGACCACGCCGCACCCCCCAACATCTTGCTGATCACGCTCGATCAGTTTCGGGCCGACTGCATGTCATGCGCCGGCCACGCGGTCGTCCAAACGCCGGCGCTGGACCACCTGGCCGGTCAGGGCATGCGCCTTGCGCGGCACTACTCACAGGCTGCTCCATGCTCGCCCGGTCGGGCTGCGCTGTACACCGGTACCTACCAGATGAACAATCGGGTTGTTGCCAATGGCACGCCGTTGGACGCGCGCTTCGACAACATCGCTCACGCTGCTCGCCGCGCTGGATACGCGCCGGCCCTGTTCGGCTACACCGATCAGGGAGTTGATCCAAGGACTGTCGACGACCCCAACGATCCGCGACTGTCGACGTATGAAGGCGTGCTGCCGGGGTTCGATCCAGTGCTCGACATGAGCGGCTGGCAACTGCCGTGGCTGACGTGGCTCAACGACCACGGCTACGACTTCGCCGATCCAATCTCGGCGCTCGAGCTAGAGCACGAACGACCCGCAGAGCTGTCGACATCGACGTTCGTGACCAATGGCTTCGTCGACTGGCTGGGCGAACAGCACACTCCCTGGTTCGCCCATCTCTCGTACCTGCGTCCGCACCCTCCGTACAGCGCGGCCGGTGAGTTCTCGAGGATGTATGCGCCGGCGACGTGTCCGCCACCGATGCCGATCCCGGCCGATCGGCACCGCTTGCTCGACGCTCTGTTGCACAGCCCTGCCGCGGCGCCCAGCGACCCTGACGCGGTGGCCAACATGCAGGCTCAGTACTTCGGCATGATCAGCGAGGTGGATGCTCAGTTGGCTCGGGTGTGGGCGCTGCTGCAGGGCCGCGGCGAATGGGAGGACACGGTCATCGTGGTGACCTCCGATCACGGCGAACAGCTCGGCGATCAGGGTCTCGTGCAGAAGGCCGGCTTTTACGAGTCGAGCTATGCAGTGCTCGGAGTTGTCCGCGACCCGCGATTCGGTCACGTCGGCGTCGTGGACGAGTTCACCGAGAACATCGACATCATGCCCACCCTGTGCGAGGCGATGGGCATCGACGTACCGGCGCAGTGCGACGGCTTCCCGCTCACGCCGTTCATGCGCGGCGAGCGACCTAGCGTGTGGCGCGACGCCGCGTACTACGAATGGGATTGGCGCGACGTGTTCATTCCGCACGGCAATCACGAATGGCCATGGGATCGCCGGCTCGAACGACAGAACCTGGCCGTGCGTCGCAGCCGCGACCGAGCATTCGT
>JANOJI010000066.1:0-18641 GCA_031408175.1 Ilumatobacteraceae bacterium | reverse complement strand
GCTCGCCCCGCTGCTTCAGACCCAAGGCCTCCGCACGGGCGGCGTCGATCACCATCCCTCCGGCGCCGCTGTCGAGCACCCGGCCGCATCGACACGTGGATCGATCGCTACGTCGCCAAGTACCGCAGCGAGGTACCCGAGGGTCTCGGCGACTTCGTACGCCAGCACGCGATGTTCGAGGTCGTGCCGACCACTGCGTTTGCGATCATCGAGCGCGAAGCCGAGTTCGCCACCCGCGCCACACGTTGGCGCTTCACCTAGTCCCGGCGCGGCCCCGTCGGGCGCGATTTTGGAAGTGCGAGTACCGATTTCGCGCCCGTTGAGCCTGGTTGTGCGCGGTATGAGAACTGGCAGTGCCGAAATCGCGCCCAAGGACGGGGGGTGGCCTGGCTGGGCGGGCGGTCAGACGGCGAGTTCGCACCAGTCCTTGTATTGGTCCTCTTCACCGCGCACGGCGCGAGCGTAGACGTCGGCGATGGCCTTGGTGATGGGGCCGGGGCAGGGGATGTCGCGGTCGTCGATCGACTTCACAGAACTGATCTCGGCGGCAGTGCCACAGACGAACACCTCGTCGGCGATGTACAGGTCACTGCGCGCCAGGTTGTCGACTCGGAACTCGAAGCCGAGATCCTCGGCGATGCGCATGACCGAGTTCTGGGTGATGCCCTCCAGCGCTCCTGCGGACATGGGCGGAGTGATGATGACGCCGTGGCGCACCGCGAAGATGTTCTCACCGGTGCACTCGGCGACTAGGCCGTTGGGCGCCAGCATGATGGCCTCGTCGTACCCACCCTTCAACGCCTCGACCTTGGCGAGCGACGAGTTGACGTAGTTGCCCGTCGTCTTCGAGGCCGGCGGCATGGTGTTGTGGTCGTGACGAGTCCACGACGAGACCTTCATCCTCACGCCGTGATCGAGCGCATCCTCACCGAGGAATGGGGCCCACGGCCAGCAAGCGATGGCCACGTCGGTGCTGCACGGCAGGGTGTTGAGACCCATCTCGCCGTAGCCGTAGTAGGCGATCGGGCGCACGTAGCAGCCCGGCAGGCCCGTCGAGGCAACGGTGGCCTTGGTGGCCGCGACGATCTCATTGACGGTATAGGGGATCTCCATCCCCATGATGTGGGCGCTACGGAACAGCCGCTCGATGTGCTCGGTCAGGCGGAACACCGCCGGGCCCTGCGACGTGGGATAGGCGCGAATGCCCTCGAACACGCCCGTGCCGTAGTGCAGGGTGTGGGTGAGGACGTGGATCTGGGCCTTGTCCCAATCGACAAGGGCTCCGTTCATCCAGATTTTCGGTGTGGGTTGGATAGGCATCGCTGACTCCCGCTGTGCAGATGTGAGGGCAGATTCTGAGGTTGCTGACTAGCCTGCCACGGCCGCAGCGATTTGGGAACCGATGTCGCTGGTGCTGCCGGTACCACTGTGGGCGGCGCAGGCCTCCCGAATCCGTGCAGCGGTCACGCCCTCGCCAAGGAAGTCGAGCATCAGGCCGGCACTGAGAATGGCAGCGATCGGGTTGGCCTTACCGGTTCCGACGATGTCGGGCGCAGAGCCGTGCACCGGTTCGAACATCGAAGGACCCGTGCGGGCAGGGTTGAGATTGGCCGACGAGGCCAGCCCGATCCCCCCGCTCACCGCGCCACCGAGGTCGGTGAGAATGTCACCAAACAGATTGTCGGTCACGATCACGTCGTAGCGATGCGGGTCCTGAACGAAATAGATGCACGCTGCATCGACGTGGTTGTAGGCCGTACCGACGTTCGGATAGTCGGCGGCGACCGCGTTGAATGCCCGCTGCCACAGATCGCCCGCGAAGGTCAAGACATTGGTCTTGTGCACCAACGTGACATGCATGCGACCCGGTGGGTCCGCGTGACCGCGCCGCACCGCCAACTCGAAGGCAAAGCGGATAGCGCGCTCGGCGCCCATTCGCGTGTTGACCGAGCCCTGCGTTGCAACCTCGTGCGGCGTGCCCTTGCGCAGCACCCCACCCTCGCCGACATACGGCCCCTCGGTGTTCTCGCGGATGACGACAAAATCGTGTGGCTCACTGTGGCCGGGGGCCGTGCCGACGAACGGCCGCTGATTGACGTAGAGATCGAGGTCGAAACGCATCTTGAGGAGCAAGCCACGCTCGATCACGCCGGGCGGCACGTCGGGCGTGCCAACGGCACCGAGCAGAATGGCGTCGAAGCCACGTAACTCATCCAGCGTTGCGTCGGAAAGGATCTCGCCATCACGCAGGTAGCGGGCACCGCCCAGGTCGTAGTTGGTGGTGTCGATATCGACGCCAGCGGCACGCACCACCTTCAACGCTTCGGCGATCACCTCGGGGCCGATGCCGTCACCGCCGATCACCGCAATTCGATATGCCATGGCCCGAGATGTTACGTGGCGATAGCGTTTTCCACCTATGGCGACGACGCAGCTCTCCCGCTCCGCATTCGAACGACTGCAGGCCGAATTTCTCGACCTCACCACCAGGGGCCGAATCGAGGTGGCCCAGAAGATCGAAACGGCCCGATTGATGGGCGACCTCAGCGAGAACGGCGACTACCACGCGGCCAAAGACGAGCAAGGGCACATGGAGGGTCGCATCCGTGAACTCGAGCATGTCATCGAAACAGCTGAGATCATCGAGCGTGGCGACGATGGCATCGTGGCAGTCGGCTCGATCGTGACCATCGTCTACGAAGGCGACGACGAGGGCATGGCCGAGCGATATCTGGTGGGGCACATGGAGGAGAAGGTCGGTGACCTCGATGTGATGAGCCCGCAATCCCCGCTCGGTTCGGCACTGATCGGTGCCAACGAGGGAATGTGGGTCGAGTACGAAGCCCCCACGGGCAAGCTCCGGGTACGAGTGATCAAGGTCGAGACTGCATAGTGACCCGGCACGACGGAGGGCGAAATGGCCCAGCGTGACAGCGGCAGACCACCCGACCTGCCCCCCGGCGCGGCGATGGAGCTTCCCGGTCGTGGCACCAGTTTCGTGCGTACGCTCGACGGTCCCGCCGGCGCACCGACGGTCGTACTGCTGCACGGATGGACCGCAACTGCCGACATCAACTGGTTCACCTGCTACCGGGCCCTTGCGGAGCAGTTTCGGGTGGTGGCCCTCGACCACCGCGGCCACGGGCGTGGCATCCGTTCGCGCAAGACCTTCCGGTTGGAGGATTGCGCCGACGACGTGGTGGCTGTCTGCGATGTGCTCGGGATCGAGCAGTTCATACCCGTCGGCTATTCGATGGGCGGCCCGATCGCCCAACTGATCTGGCAGCGCCATCGGCAGCGGACAGCGGGCTTGGTGTTGTGCGCCACCGCAGCGAACTTCTCGACATCGCGTGAGGAGCGACTGAGCTTCCTCGGCATCTCTGGCCTCGCCAGAGTTGCCAGGCTCACGCCGCTGCAAGCTCGCCAATGGCTGACCGAGCAGTTCTACTTGCAGCGAAAGGCAGACCAGTGGGAGCCGTGGGCAGTCGAGGAAGCCTCGATGCATGATTGGCGGGCAGTCCTCCAGGCCGGTCGGGCGATCGGCAACTTCTCATCACGGGAATGGATCGGCGACATCGACGTGCCGATTTCTACGCTGATCACGATGCGCGATCGGGTCGTGCCGATCCGTCGCCAGGTGCGGTTGTTCGAGTCAGTTCCCGACGCCGAAGCCTTCCGAGTTGACGGCGATCACGATGCGGTCGTGGCCAACGCCAAGCAGTTCGTGCCGACGCTGCTGCGCGCCTGCCGCTCGGTGGTCGAACGATCGCGATGACGAAACGAATTGTCGTACTTGCCGCGGCGGCTGTCGGCGTGGCCGCGCTCGTGCGTCGCAGCGTGCGCGGTCGACGCAACCTCGACATCGCCGCTCTAGGAGTGCAAGTAGGGGGCACTTACGCCACCACAGCAGCGCGCAAGCTGTTCGCGACTTCCGAGCGAAGGATCGAGCTCGACCGTGATCGCGAGCTTCGTACGGCTGAGGCGATCACCGACCGACTGGGAAACATGAAAGGCGCGTTGATGAAGCTCGGCCAGATGGCCAGCTATGTCAGCGAGGGGTTGCCAGAGCCGATGCGGTTGGCGCTCGCCGAGCTGCAGTCGAATGCACCGCCGATGAGCGCCGACCTGGCCGCCGGGGTGATCGAGCGCGAGTTGGGTGCAGCCCCCGACAAGGTGTTCGTCGAGTGGGATCCTCAGCCGATCGCATCAGCCAGCATCGGCCAGGTGCATCGTGCGGTCGTGGTCGACCCGGCGACCGGGTTGGAACGCGCGGTCGCAGTGAAGGTGCAATACCCCGGCGTCGGCGCGGCGATCGAAGCCGACCTGCGCAACGCCAGCTTGCTCGGCGCGATCCTGAAGCAGGGCTTCGGTGGACTCGATCCCGACGACATGGTCGCCGAGATACGCGAGCGCCTGATCGACGAGCTCGACTACACGTTGGAGGCTGTCAACCAGCAGGCGTTCGCCGACTTCTTTCGCGGACATCCTTTCATCCACGTGCCCGACGTACTTGCTTCGCACAGCACGTCGCGTGTGTTGACGAGCGAGTTGGTCAGCGGCGCCACGTGGCAGGAGATGCTCCAATGGCCACAACACGAGCGCAACCTCGTCGGAGAATGCCTGTTCCGTTTCGTGTTTCGCAGTTTGTACGGCATGCACAGATTCAATGGCGATCCTCATCCCGGCAACTACCTGTTCCACAAGGGTGGACGAATCACGTTCTTGGACTTCGGACTGGTCAAGCAATTCACGGCCGACGAAATGGCGACGTTCGTCGGCATGGTCCGGTCGGCCGCCTACGACCACGACGTTCCCACCTTCCGGCGAATCGTCGAGGATGCCGGCATGTTGCGACGCGGCGCCCCTGCCGACGACGAGGCGATCGGTGAATACTTCGGACAGTTCTACGAAAGCGTCAAGTACGACAAGGTAGTCACCTGGTCGTCGGAGTACGCGAGCAGAATCGTGCGCCACACGTTCGATCGCACCAGTCCGATCTCGCAGTACGCGACCGTGCCGCGTGCGTTCGTGTTCATCCAGCGGATCAACCTCGGCTTGTACGCGTTGCTGGGCGAGCTGTCCGCGACGGGCAACTATCGGCGGATGGCCGAGGAGGTGTGGCCGTTCGTGCAGGGGCCACCGAGCACGGCGATGGCAGAGGCCGAGCAGACGTGGCTCACGGACCGACGCGGCCGTGACGGTGCGTTGTTCGGCTGATCGCCTGCTCGCGCAACCACCTTCGCAGTTCCCGGCGGCCGCTGATCGACACGGGTTCGGTGTCGATCTCGATTGCGAGTGCTTGGCAAGCCGACCTCAGCCGATCGCCACCGATGGTCACCAGGCGCACTCGCTCGACGCCGAGATCGCCCATTCGCTCGATGAAGACCGATTCCGGCTCGATCGCCGCATCGGAGATGACGAGGTGCGTACCGCTGAGTTCCGCTGCGAGTCTGGCCGCAGGCACCACACCATCGGGCGTGTCGGCACCGACTCGAATCACCACACCATCAAGATGTCGGTAACGCAGTTCATTGCGTTCACTCAGCAAGCAGGTGGGGTCATGAACTTGGCTGAACCATTGTGTCCATGCCTGGCGGTACGACCGATCGGCGACGGCGAGATCGATCACCGAGGGAGCGGCAGTAACAAGCTCAGCAACGTAGTCGGGCCCGCCCGCCTTCGGGCCACAGCCGACCGACGAGCGCTTCCATCCACCGAACGGCTGTCGCTGCACGATCGCCCCGGTTATGCCGCGGTTGACGTATGCGTTGCCTACATGCACGCGTTCGAGCCAGCTGTCGACCTCGGCCTCGTCGAGCGATTGGATGCCACCGGTCAGACCGTACGGAGTGGCATTCTGCAACTCGATCGCCACATCGAGGTTCTGCGCCCGCATGACGCCGAGCACCGGTCCGAAGCATTCCGTGACATGGAACCACGACCCGGGTTGCACCCCGACGCGCACGCCTGGCGACCACAGGTTGCCACCAAGGTCGCGGGGCTCGACCAGCCATCGCTCGCCGGCGTCGAGTTGGGTGAGGCCGCGCAGCAACTTCGGCGAAGGCGCACCGATCAGCGGGCCGACGACACTGCCGAGGTCGCCGGGAGGGCCGACCACCAAGCTGCGGGCTGCATCTGCCAACCGCGGCATGAACGATTCGTCGTCGTAGAGGGCTGCTTCGACGATCGCCAGACTGGCCGCCGAGCATTTCTGCCCGGCGTGACCGAATGCCGAGCGCACGAGATCGCGGATTGCGAGATCCAGATCAGCGGCCTGGGTGATGACGATGGCATTCTTGCCACTGGTTTCGGCGAGCAGATGCATCGCCGGCTTCCACGAGCGGAACAGCTCCGCCGTTTCGTAGGCGCCGGTCAGAATCACCGAGTCGACATCGGGATGGCTGATCAATCGTCGACCGACTTGGTTGTCGGGGCAGGCAACGAACTGGGCGACATCGGTCGGGACTCCCGCGCGTTGCAACTGCTCGACAAGGTGCTGCGCCGTGCGACGCGCTTCGGGCGGCGGTTTGAGAATCACGGCATTGCCAGCTGCCAACGCGGCGAGCACGCCACCAGCCGGTATCGCGTATGGGAAGTTCCATGGCGATGCCACCACCACAACACCACGCGGCGACAGGGCCGCACCTTCGGCCTGCTGCCGTTCGAGCACATCGAGGCCCACGGAGCTGTAAAACTTCGCAAAGTCAATTGCTTCGCTGACCTCGGGATCACCCTCGCGAGCAACCTTCACGGCTTCGTCGGCCATCACCTGAATCGTGTCGAAACGTTCGCGACGGAGCACCTCGGCGACAGCGCGGAGCACCCGCCGCCGTTCGACGTCTCCGATGACAAACCATCGTTGCTGCGCGGCGACCGCCACGCCGACGATGTCATCGATCTGGTTGATGTCATCAACCACAACTGGCTCACGTCGAGTCAAAGGTGATGCCACTGCGACGCGAAGCCGATCGCGGAGGCCAGCGTCCGTCGGATCACTGTCGGGCTCATTGCTGAACACCGCATCGTGCGGCGTAGCGGCGCCGCGGCGGGTGGAGGTGGACACGTTGTGCCGTTCGGCGACGGAGCGACGGAACCGGTCAGCCTGCTCGGCGAAGTCGGGCGAGCCGGGTGTGATGGTGAACAGGGCACGCAGGAAATTTTCCGGGGCCGTGTTCTCGTCGAGGCGCCGCGCCAAGTAGGCAATGCTGGCGTCGATCTGATCGTGCTGCACGACCGGTGCGTAGAGCAGGAGCGAACCGGCCATCTTCCGGACCGCTCGGCTCTGCGCTGGAGCCATGCCCTCCAACATCTCCAATTCGATCCGCGTGCGTTGATCCGCTGGAAGGCGGGCACGCAAGACCAGAGCCCAGGCGATGTCGAACAGGTTGTGGCTGGCGACACCGACCCGCAGCGACCCGTTCCATTCCGGTCGAAGCGCCGACTCGAGCATCAGCTTGTAGCTGGCGTCGACATCGGCTTTGGTGGGGTACGGCGCCGCGATCCAGTCATGAAGCTCGGCTTCGACTGCCTCCATGGCAAGGTTGGCCCCTTTGACGATCCGGACCTTGATGCCGGCGCCACCGGCTCGACATCGGGCCGCCGCCCACTCGCCCAGCTGTTCGAGCACTGCATGGCTGTCAGGGAGGTACGACTGCAACACGATGCCGGCTTCGAGGTGGTTGAACTCTGGCTCGTCGAGCACCTTGGTGAACGCAACGACCGTCAACTGCAGGTCGCGATACTCCTCCATATCGAGGTTGACGAATCCATGTGGACGCTTCCGTAGCGCAGCACGACAGATGTCGCGAAGCGGCTCACAGATGCGTTCGATGCTGCGGTCGAAGTCGAGCGCGTCGAGGTTGGCCACCAGCGCCGATGCCTTGATCGAGATCGCGTGCACGTCGGCGCGGCCTAACTTCTCCAGGACCTGATCGACTCGCCGTGCGGCTTCGTCGTCGCCGAGGATCGACTCACCGAGCGGGTTGACCAGCAACCCGATGCCGTCCCGCCGGCGGCGCTCGGTGTGTCTGGCGAACCGCGGGTCCTCTGCAGCCAGCACGACTCCTCTGGTTTCGGCGAGAATCCGCCGGCGGACCAGCGGCATGACGACCTGAGGGATCAATGGCGCCAGCCTGGCGCCGACGGCCATCAGCGAGCGATCAATGCGGCCGAGCGAATCCGGCAGTCGATGCTCCGTGACAACGTCGGCAAACCGGCGCCCGGCGCGACGGCTCGCCTGGATACGAAGGACTTCGTCGGTCAATCGCTGCACGAGCTCGCGACCGGCAGGGTCGGCGACAAGTCGGCCCAGGCGCTGGAGCTGACGACGTTCGCGTCGCGTCGAGTTGGCGAGCGCCTCACGCAGCAGCGCGTCGGCAAGCGCAATCGCTTCCTCGACAGCGCTGGACTCATCTGGCCCGGATTCGTCTGGCCCTGATTCGTCTGGCACAGCTTCATCTTGCCCGGGATCGTGCGGTCTGATGTCATCAATGGAGGCAATCATCATCCTCAACACGACACCTGACGACCAAAGTGCGTTTACCCACCAGTTCCGACGTGTGGTCGGTGTCTCACCCGGCGCATACCGGTCGCAAGTGTTGCGGCGGTAACGTCGCTCGATGCGTGTTCGCCCCGTACTCATCTCCGTGACCATGATTGGTCTGCTCGTCGCGTGCGGCGATAACGAGGTCATCTCCGATGCCTCCACGACGATCGCGGCCGGATCGGCAGTCACGACGGTCGCAGGTGCGCTTCCAAAGCCGGAGGTGAAGCTTCCGGCGACACTTCCGACCGAACTGGTGATCACCGATCTGACGGAAGGCACCGGCCCCGCAGCTGTCGAGGGCGACACCGTTGTCGTTCACTACGTCGGCGTGCGTTCCGTCGACGGCACCGAGTTCGACAGCAGCTACGACCGTGGCACCCCGTTCCCCGTTCAACCCGGATCCGGTCAGGTGATCAAGGGCTGGGATCAGGGCCTGATCGGCGCCAAGCCCGGCGGCCGTCGCCAGCTCGACATTCCTGCCGACCTTGCCTATGGCGACTCGCCGCAGGGCGACATCATCCAAGCCGGCGACGCCTTGACCTTCGTGATCGATGTCGTTGCAGTCATTCCCAAGCCAGACCCGGCCGACGAACCAACCGTCTCGATCCCACCGACACCGAACCAAACCGAGCAGACGTTCACCGATCTGATCGTCGGCGACGGCGCTGGGATCAACCCAGGTCAAACCGTCTCCGTACGATTCGTGGCCTTCAGCGCGGCAGACGGCAAGCGCCTCGACTCCTCGTGGGAGTCGGGACAGACACTCGTGTTTGTTCCCGGCGGCGGACAACTGCCACCCGGTTTGGAGAAAGCTGTCGATGGTATGAAGGTCGGCGGCCGTCGCCAGGTCGACATCCCCTTCGCCGACGCGTTCGGCACCGACGGCAATCCTGGTCTCGGCTTGCCGGCCTCGACTGACCTGATCATGGTGCTCGATCTCGTCGCGGTGTACTGACCGACACCGTCAAGAAGTCGCGTCAGGGCGCCCGGCCGAGATCGTCGGCCGCCGGCACATCCATTCCCCATCGGACCATGCCCTGCTCGACTCGATGGATTGCCGTTTCCAGCACCTGCACACGGGCCAGACGCTTGTTTTCGCCGGAGATGACATCCCAGGGCGCGAGATGGTGGTCGGTGCGTTCGAACATCTCCTCGGCGGCGACCAGGTACTCGCTTGCCTTCGTTCGGTTGCGCCAGTCCTCCTCGGTGATCTTCCACCGCCGTAGCGGATCGTTCTCTCGATCCTCGAACCGCTTCAACTGCTCTTCAGCGCTGATCTGCAACCAGCACTTGACGATGATCACGCCCTCCAATGCGTTGGCGCGCTCGAACTGGACGATCTCCTCGTATGCACGGGTCCACTGATCTTCCGTTGCGAAACCCTCGATGCGCTCGACGAGCACCCGCCCGTACCAGCTGCGATCGAACACCGACATCCCGCCGAGCCCCGGCACGTAGGGATAGAAGCGCCACAGGAACGGGTGGCGCTTCTCGTCGAACGTCGGTTTGGAGAACGACGACACCCGGTAGTGGCGCGGGTCGAGTGGCTCGACGAGGCGCTTGATCGCGCCGCCCTTTCCGGCCGCGTCACTGCCCTCGAACACGAACACAAGTCCCGGCCCGAGCTCTCCCGAGCCCATCTGTCCACCGACGTGCAAACGCAGGTGCAACAACCGTCTCTGGGCGACAGCAAGACGTTCGTCGTACTCCTTGCGGGTGAGACGCTGCGTGAGGTCAAGTGCGTCGAGGCGGCCCATCGCCGACGAGACTACGCAGCGCGCCTGCCGACGCGCTAACGGCCCACTGCTGCCATCACCGCTCGGGCGGCGTCGGCAACCTGGCGACCGAATCGCTGTTGCGGTTGTCGACTCAATCGCTCCACGGGCCCGCTGAGGCTGACCGCGGCGACGACGTGCCCCGTGCGATCGCGAACGGCGGCACTGACCGAGGCCACGCCGAGCTCGCGCTCCTCGACGCTCTCGGCTATGTCGTCGCCTTGGAGTACGCGGCCCGCAGAACCGCGATCGAGCGGCAGCAACGCGCCCTGCGGCACAATCCAGCGCAGGCCGTGGGTCGATTCCAAGGACACCACGCAACGCCTGCCATCACCATCAGCGACGTACAGCTGCACACTTTCGCCGGTCGCGTCGCGCAGCGTGGTGAGAACTGGTCGAGCGATCTCGGCGAGCGGGAACTCGTCCTCGGCGGCACGACCGAGGCGAATCAACTCGAACCCGAGGCAGAATCGCCCTTGCGGATCGCGACGCACCAGACCATGTAGCTCCAGAGCGACCGCGAGTCGATGAGCCGTGGCCCTCGGCAGCCCGGTCTCTTCCTGCAACATGGCCAGATCGAGAGGGGCTCGCGCCAGCGCACGCAGAATGAGTACCCCTTTGTCAATGACGCCGACACCGCTTACACTGTCCACGAACGAGAATAGTATCTCAGAAAGTGAGATTCAATGAACTCCTCACCTCAGACACTCGCCCAGAAACTCTGGGAGCGGCACGTGGTGCATTCGGCACCCGACGAACCGGACCTGCTGTACATCGACCTGCATCTCGTCCACGAGGTCACCAGCCCGCAGGCCTTCGACGGGCTCAGGTTGTCGGGTCGGCCCGTGCGTCGACCCGACCTCACGGTGGCCACCGAAGACCACAATGTTCCGACCGCTGACATCGACCAGCCGATTGCCGATCCGATCTCGGCACGGCAGGTCGAGGTGTTGCGCGAGAACACCAAAGAGTTCGGGATCGTCAACTTCCCGATGGGCGACCCCGGCCAGGGAATCGTGCATGTGATCGCACCCGAGCAGGGGCGCACACTCCCCGGCATGACGGTCGTCTGTGGCGACAGCCACACCGCGACCCACGGTGCGTTCGGGGCACTGGCGTTCGGCATCGGAACCAGCGAGGTCGAGCACGTGCTGGCCACTCAGACGCTGCCGCAATCTCGGCCGAAGTGGATGAGCGTCACGGTCGACGGTCAGATTCCGGCGGGTGTCACCGCCAAAGACATCATCCTCGCCATCATCGGCCGCATCGGCACGGGAGGTGGGATCGGCCACGTCATCGAGTACCGCGGCTCGGCAATCCGGGCACTGTCGATGGAAGGTCGCATGACGGTGTGCAACATGTCGATCGAAGCCGGAGCAAAGGCGGGCCTGATCGCACCCGACGACACAACGTTCGAGTACCTGCACGGTCGAGCCAATGCCCCACACGGCAGCGAGTGGGATGCCGCTGTCGCCGACTGGCGTTCGCTAGTGACCGACGATGGAGCCGCGTACGACAAGACAGTCGTCATCGACGCGGCGACACTTCGGCCACACATCACATGGGGTACCAACCCCGCCCAGGTCACGACAATCGATGGCAGCGTTCCGTCACCCAGTGACTTTGCAGATGCAACGACACGCGAGACCGTTGCTCGCTCGCTCGAGTACATGGGTCTCGAGGCCGGGACACGTATGCGCGACATCGCGGTCGACACCGTGTTCATCGGCAGCTGCACCAACAGCCGAATCGAAGATCTTCGCGCGGCAGCCGCAGTGTTGAGGGGACGAGCTGTCACCGTGCCGCGCGTGATGGTGGTACCAGGCAGTCATGCCGTGAAAACTCAGGCCGAGGCCGAAGGACTGCACCTCGTGTTCAGCGCGGCAGGCGCCGACTGGCGCGAGCCCGGTTGCAGCATGTGCCTGGCGATGAATCCCGACAAGTTGGCACAGGGCGAGCGTTCGGCCAGCACCAGCAATCGCAACTTCGAAGGCCGGCAAGGTCGTGGCGGTCGCACCCACCTCGTCTCCCCCGCCGTCGCGGCCGCCACTGCTGTCCTCGGCCATTTCGGCACACCCGACGATCTAGGAGCGCTGCAATGAAGTCCGTGCATGTCATCTCGGGACGCGGTGTTCCTCTGCGGCGCAGCGACGTCGATACCGATCAGATCATTCCGGCCGAGTGGCTGAAGCGTGTCGAGCGCACCGGATTCGAGAAGGGCCTGTTCTCGACGTGGCGCGACGATCGCAACTTCGTGCTCAACGACGAGCGGTACTGCGGCGCGTCGATCCTGGTGGCCGGGCCCAGCTTCGGGGTTGGGTCATCACGCGAGCACGCCGTGTGGGCCATCCAACAGGGTGGATTCGATGCCGTCATTGCGCCCAGCTTCAGCGACATCTTCAGCAACAACTGCGCCAAGAACGGGCTCGTCCCTGTGGTCGTTCCGGAAGCAACCGTCGAAGAGATATGGGCAGCGATCGAGGCCGACCCATCGACGGAGATCACCGTCGACGTCGAACGACTCAGCGTCGAGGTGCCCGCCGCCGGTATTGCCCACTCGTTCCCGATGGCCCCGCAAACCCAACATCGGTTCCTCAATGGCCTCGACGACGTCAGCATCACCCTGACGCATGTCGACGAGATCACCAGCTTCGAGCAGCACCGCCCCGCCTGGCTCCGCTGAGCACCTCCCTCATCGCAGCGTGTGATGACTGCGGCCCCGTATCGGGGCGGGAGTCACAAACGGTCGGTGTCAGGTGGTTTCGAAGTCGGAGAGGTTTCGCAGTTTCGGGTTGTTCGAGAACACCTCGATCGGCGGCGCCACGTCGAGGCGCAGTGCCCGTTGCAGGATTCGCACTTGTGTGTGCTGGTTGTACTCGGCCATGGTGACCGCCCAACCATCGCGACCGGCACGTGCGGTACGTCCGCTGCGGTGCAGGTAATCCTTGCCGTCGGGTGCGGGTTCGTAGTGAATCACGACGCCGATGTCGTCGACGTCGATGCCGCGGGCGGCCACATCGGTGGCCACGAGCACGCTCAGTTCACCGTCGGAGAAGCGCCGCATGGCCTTCTCGCGCGCCACTTGCGCCAGGTCACCGTGAATCGCCATCGCCTGCACGCCGAGATCTTGCAGCGATCGCTCGACACGATCGCACGTGCGCTTGGTCTGGCAGAACACCAACGTCTTGCCCATGCTCGAGGCGATCGCCTGCACCACCTTGTCCTTGTCCATGTGATGCACGGCGAGAAAGAGGTGATGCATCGTGCCGACGGTGTCGGTGGCCGAGTCGATCGCCACCTCGATGGGGTCGTTCATGTATCGACGTACCAGGTGCCCGACGTCGCCGTCGAGGGTGGCCGAGAACAACATCGTCTGATGTGCGCCGGTGACCTTGCGGAGGATCCACTCGACCTGCGGGGTGAATCCATCGTCGGCCATACGATCGGCTTCATCGAGTACGACGATCTCGACCTTGTTGAGGTCGAGCTCGTTCTCCTTCAACAAGTCGATCAACCGCAACGGGGTCGCCACGATCACGTCGACCCCGCGATTGAGCACCTCGATCTGCTGATGTCGCGACGCGCCACCGTACACAGCCAAGACGGTGCGGTTGCATCCGGCAGCGACCGGCGCCAGCACCTCAGCTACCTGCAGTGCCAGCTCGCGGGTCGGCACGAGCACCATCGCCAATGGGCGTCGAGCGTCGGCTTCACCCGACAAACGGGCGAGCATCGGCACACCGAACGCCAGCGTCTTGCCGGAACCGGTCTTGGCCCTGCCGCACACGTCGCGACCCGTCAACGCAACAGGGATCGCCTTGGTCTGGATGGCGAACGGAGTGGTGAAGCCGGCGGCAGCGAGTCCCATGTCCACCTCGGTGGGCACGCCAATATCGACGAAGGCGGTAGGGATGTACGCGTCGGGATCGATGGTGATGGTGGGAGACTCGACCGGAGTGCGGGCTGGACTTGGTGTGGGTTTGCGACGACGACGCCGCGGTGCCCCAGGCGGGCGGGAATGTTCAGACATGTCGAGCATGGAGGGTACCGCCGCGTGAGCCGGTTCGCCTTCGGCGTCCCGTCTCACCCACGACCATGGGAGGGAGGCGAAAATCGGCAACAATTCGGACCATGAAGGTCGCACTCACCGTCAACGACTTCCTCCGACGAGCCGAGCAGATCTACCCCCATCGCGAAGCCATCATCGACGAGCCGGTGCAGCCAGCCGAATCGTGGGGAGCAATGACCTACGCGGAGATGGCCGCGCGTGCCAGGGCCCAGGCGGCCGCACTCGACGCGATGGGAGTCGGCGCAGGCGAGCGTGTTGCGATCGTCAGCCACAATTCGGCACGCCTGCTCACCGCCCTGTTCGGGGTCAGCGGCTCCGGCCGGGTTCTGGTGCCGATCAACTTCCGACTGGTCGCCGAAGAAGTGAAGTACGTCGTCGAGCACTCGGGCGCCCGCGTGCTGATGGTCGATCCGGAACTCGACGAGGCCCTCGCCGACGTCCACTGCGAGCGGCGATACGTGATCGGCGGCAACAGTGACGCGCCGACAACCCATGACGAGCCTCAACCTTGGGAGTGCGACGAGGACGCAACCGCCACCATCAACTACACCAGCGGCACGACGGCCCGGCCGAAGGGCGTTCAGCTGACCCATCGCAACATCTGGCTCAACGCTACGACGTTCGGTTGGCAACTCGGCATCACCGATCGCGACGTGTACCTCCACACCCTTCCGCAGTTCCACTGCAACGGCTGGGGCGTGCTGTACGCCCTCACCGGCATGGGCGGCAAGCACGTCATCATCCGCAAGATCGACGGCGCCGAGATCCTGCGACGGGTCGACCAGCACGGCGTGACGTTGATGTGCGGTGCGCCGGCCGTGGCCAACGCAATACTCGATGCCGCGTCATCCTGGGACGGACCAATTCCAGGCAGCGGATCCACTCGCATGGTCATCGCCGGCGCTCCCCCGCCGACACGCACCATCGAGCGCATCGAGACCGAGCTCGGCTGGGAATTCATCCAGATCTACGGACTCACTGAAACCACGCCGCTGCTGACGATGAATCGCAAGCGCGCCGAGTTCGACGCTCTCTCGCCCGCCGACCGTGCGACCAAGCTCAGCCGTGCGGGCGCCCCGGCCATCGGCG
The DNA here is from genome assembly GCA_031408175.1 of Ilumatobacteraceae bacterium. Taxonomy (GTDB): domain Bacteria; phylum Actinomycetota; class Acidimicrobiia; order Acidimicrobiales; family Ilumatobacteraceae; genus JAENVT01. The sequence continues at coordinate 3,163 of JANOJI010000066.1, read as the reverse complement.
TGGAAGTACGAATCTCACCCGACGGAGAAGTGCTGGCCCGCGGAAACCACATCATGGCCGGATACTGGAATCAGCCCGACGCCACCGCCGACGCGATCCGGACCGCGGACGACGACCCGCAAGGCCCGTCGTGGTTCCGTACCGGCGACGGCGGCAAGATCGATGACGACCACTACCTCAGCATCATCGACCGGAAGAAGGACGTGATCATCTCCGGCGGGGAAAACGTCAGCTCGATCGAGGTCGAGGATGCGATCTTCAGCCATCCCGAGGTGTCCGAGGTTGCGGTCATCGGTGTGCCGGACGAGAAATGGGGCGAGATGGTGATGGCCCTGGTCGTGATGGTGGAAGGGTCGTCCGTGACCGGGGACGACCTGATCGCGTACACCAAGACCAAGCTGGCCGGATACAAGTGCCCAAAGGCCATCGAGTTTCGCGAGGCTCTGGCCCGCACGGCGACGGGAAAGCTGCAGAAGTTCAAGCTGCGCGAGCCGTACTGGGACGGCAAGACCAGACAAGTCAACTAGCTCGAACCCGGCCGCGCACGCGGCTGCGCGAACAGTCAGCCTCACTGACCGATGAAGCAGAAAAACCGCCTGATGAGTCAAACAGTAGCTGTGCGCGTCGCACGCCGTTAGCGTCCGTCAGCCTGTGCCGGACAGCCCGGCCAGAAAGGAAACGATCTCACCACCCAACACGTCTTCGAGGAGGCGCACGTCATGGAAGCATTCGACGGGACAACGACGTCCGGCCGCAAGGGAATCGCATACGACTGGCAGTCATTGCTGGTGTCTGCTGAAACAGCAAAGCTCGACTTCGAGCTGGCGATGATGACCCCGGAGTACGCCGAATAACCATGCGCCCCGAGCGTGTGTTGATCCTTGGTTGTGGTTCGGTTGCCCAGTGCACGTTGCCACTACTGATCCGCGATCTGGAGATTGATCCGCAACGCCTCACGATCGTCGACGTGCTCGACAACCGCGACCGCATCGCGGATTCGATCGCGCTCGGTGTCACGTACCAGCAGGATCAGGTCACGCCCGAAAACATCGATACATTCCTGTCGGCCAGAGTTGCACACGGCGACCTGTTACTCGATCTGGCGTGGAACATCGACAATCCGACCATCCTGCAATGGTGTCGCGATCACGGTGTGCGTTACCTGAACACCAGCGTCGAGGTGTGGGATCCATACGACGACATGGCATCGACTCATCCCCTCGACCGCACGCTGTACGTGCGGCACATGGATCTGCGCCGGATGATGGCCGGTTGGGGCGACAACAATGGCCCGACGGCCGTGTTGGAACACGGCGCAAACCCTGGCCTAGTCAGCCATTTCACCAAGCAGGCGCTGACCGAAGTTGCCAGCCGCATGCTGCTCGATGGCCTCGCCACGGATGTCGGTGCGATCGAGGCGGCTCTGGCCACCGAGTCCTACGCGACGCTTGCAATGCTGACAGGGACGAAAGTCATCCATGTCGCCGAACGCGACACCCAGATCAGCGACATCCCCAAAGAGGTCGACGAGTTCGTCAACACGTGGTCGGTCGACGGGTTCTTCGAGGAGGGCGTCGCCCCGGCCGAACTCGGCTGGGGAACCCACGAGAAGCGACTGCCCCCCAACGCCTACGTCCACCACGGCTACGGCCCGTGCAACCAGATCTGCATCGCCCGACCGGGTATGGAGACGTGGGTCCGCTCGTGGGTGCCGGCCGGCGAGATTCGCGGCATGGTCGTGCGCCACGGCGAGGCGTTGACGATCAGCGACCACCTCACCGTGTGGGGTGACGACGGCAACCCGCTGTACCGGCCTACCGTGCACTACGCCTACTGCCCCTCCGATGCCGCTATCGCCAGTGTGCTCGAACTGCGAATGCGCAATTGGAAGATGCAGTCGCGGCAGCGGATCATGAACGACGAAATCGTCAGTGGCAGCGACGAGCTCGGCGTGTTGTTGATGGGCCATCCCTACCGGTCGTGGTGGACGGGGTCGCTGCTGTCGATCGACGAAGCCCGAGCGATCCTGCCCCACCAGAGCGCAACGACATTGCAGGTCGCCGGTTCGATCATCGCCACTGTGGCGTGGATGATCGAGCACCCCAACGAGGGAGTTCGTGTGCCCGACGACCTTCCCTGGCGCGATGTGCTCGGCGTCGCTTCGCGCTACCTCGGCACATTGCACTCTGCGGCGGCCGATTGGGATCCGCTGACGACGCGCAACGATCTGTTCGCCGGATTTGCCAACGATGCCGACATGCTCGATCGCAGCGACCCATGGCAATTCAGCAACTTCCTCATCGCCTAGCACGTTGACAACACCGACGAACGCGGGCAGACTGATGCCGATGTCCGCCGCTCGCACCCTCCTTCTGCTTATGTAGGGCAAGCGCCGCGTACTTCGCGCTTGCCCGTACCCCCCGCCGGTTGGCCGGGGGGTTCTTCATTTTTCCAGCCCCTCGATCGTTCCGACCATCCTCACTCGTTTCAGAAAGCCAGTCATGCCTCCACAATCAGCAAGTCCGAAGAGAATGAAGTTCACCAAGTACAAGCCGTTCGTGCCGGTGGTGCTCCACGATCGAACCTGGCCGAACGTCGTGATCGACAAAGCCCCGCTGTGGTGCAGTGTCGACCTTCGCGACGGGAACCAGGCACTGATCGATCCGATGGACCCGCAGCGCAAGCGGCACATGTTCGATGCCCTGGCGCACCGATCGGGATGCGTCGCCACGAACGATCGAGACATCGCCGGCGCGAATGCGTCCCGCGGCAACGATGAGCGTCACGGGGAGCGCACATCGATGTCGCGCGAGGGTACCCCGGGCCGCGCGCCCGGGGACAGCGTCTTCGTGAAGCCGCACGCTCCACGCGGAAGCGACCATCGCGCGTTCGATGCAGGCGGCATCCCGGCGACGCGCGACGTGGGCGGCGAGCGCGCCGGACGCGAGCAGGAGCCCGAGCGCTGCGAGCCGGCTATCGCGGCGGTGCGCCGCGATGCCCAGCGCGGCGCCGCCGACTCCGATCGTCCATGCCAGGGGCGCGCTGAAGCCCGCAAGCAACCCCGCGGCGAGCGCGAGGACCGCGGCGCAGACGAGTGGCACAGGCGCTCCCCGGAGGGGAGCGCAGCGCACCCTCCGCTAGGCGGTTGGCGTGAGGTGCCGGG
>JANOJI010000049.1:0-12274 GCA_031408175.1 Ilumatobacteraceae bacterium | reverse complement strand
TGCTGTACAGCCTCCATCGCGTCGAGGTTCTCGGTCAGCGAAACGGGCAGCCCTGCGTTGCGCAGCTCCGTGACGAAACCGGCCAGGAGATCAAGCATGTTGAGCCAGCATGGTGGAGGCCGACTACTTGTCGACGCTGAGCTCTTTTGCTGCTTTGGCGATGTCGGTCTGGTACTTCAACAAGATGTGCAGCGTCTCTTTGGCCTGCTGAGCTTCGATGTGGTCGATGCCGAGCAGGACCAGGGTCCGCGCCCAGTCGATGGTCTCACTGACCGACGGAGCCTTCTTCAGGTCGAGTTGGCGGATCGAGCGGACGATACGGGCGATCTGGTCGGCAAGGTTGGCGCTGACCTCGGGCACCTTGGTCAGCACGATCTGCTTCTCACGCTCCATATCGGGATAGTCGATGTGCAGGTACAAGCAGCGACGCTTCAGGGCCTCACTGAGCTCGCGGGTGTTGTTGGACGTCAGGAACACCAGCGGGATCTGCTTGGCGACGATCGTTCCCATCTCCGGGATGCTGACCTGGTACTCGGAGAGGATCTCGAGCAGCAACGCCTCGGTCTCCACCTCGACGCGGTCGACCTCGTCGATCAGCAGCACGACCGGGTCTTCGGCGGTGATCGCTTCGAGCAGCGGACGAGTCAGCAAGAACTCGTCACTGAAGATGTCGTCGTGCACCTCGCTCCACGAATCGCTCTTGCGATCGGCCTGGATGCGCAGCAGCTGCTTCTTGTAGTTCCACTCGTACAGCGCCTTGGACTCGTCGAGACCCTCGTAGCACTGCAGACGGATCAGCCTGGCCCCGGTCATCTCGGCGATGCTCTTGGCAAGTTGTGTCTTGCCGACACCCGCAGGCCCCTCGACCAGCACCGGCTTGCCGAGTCGATCAGCCAGGAACGCGACGCCGGCGATCCCATCGTCGGCGAGATAGTGGACGGCCTTCAGTCCATCGCGCACCTCTTGAACGCTGTCGAAACGGTGACCCATGGGCTGGCACCCTACCGCCCACTTTGACGGGTCGATCAATTGGGTTTTGTACACCAGGAGGGAGTTGCAAACCACGTTCGGCGTCTGCAACTCCCTCGTGAGTCGACTATCACCTCACAGTGACGACTTGCGATTCGGTGTTGACGGCGTCGCGATAGACCAACAGCATTCCATCCGTCGCCGGGACACCAATCGCAGACACAGTCACCTTCGACTTCTTGCCTGCTGGGACCACGATGGTCGGACCGCCACTGACGGTGAACTGCCCAGCAAACGTACCTGCAATCTCGTCCGTGCAATTTCCGGTGAAGTAGTTGTCGCAGCTATTGACGTATATATCGATGTCAGCGCCCGAGTAGCCGATGGCGTCGGACGGAACCGAGATGATCATGACGCTCGAGTCGTAGTCGGCGTCGACGAAGCTGACTGCCTCGAGAACGCCCGTAGTCAGGTTCAACAGGTAGACCACACCCCGGCCATCGGCGCCGAAGGCCAGTCCCAGTTCCGCAGTGAACGCCACGAATTCGGGTGCGCCATCCTGGTCGATGTCGAAGTAGACGTCGTTCTCTTGGGGATACGTGGTCACCGCATTTCGCCCGAAGCTCGCAACTGCGACCTCGAGATCGGTGCCGTTCACCCGGGCGCCGGCGGACTTCAAATCGGGCGCGAAGGTGTTGGACCCAGGCGCTCCGACAATCTGATCCTGCGGATCCGTACCGATCAGGGTGAACACCTCGACACCACCACCGACGACCTTCGACTCGTTCTCCAACTCCAGGTCGTTGGGCTTGTTCAGCTCAGCGCGGCGCGCGGCGCGCACATCGGCGGACTTGTGCGGCAGCACATGCCAACCGAGGTGAGCGATATCGCTCCCCGAGGAGACCGTCAACCAGCCATCGAACTCCGGATCGTTGAGAACGGTGCCGTCATTGCCTGTGACACCGGCGAGGCCGGTCAGCGGCCAGTCCGCCAGCTTTGCTGGATCGATGGTGAGACGCACCTGCACACTGCGGGCCTGACCTGCGGCTAGACGAACACTCGATGGCACCGAGATCCGAACGGCCCCGCTGGCTTGATCCGCTGCATCGCGGAACGCCACACCCAACGAGATGGTGCGCCGTTCCGATGATGTGTTGGTGAGGGTCACGGTACGGGTGAGCGTGGTTACCTTGGTCACCCTGGGAAGCTGGAACGAGATGTTGCCGCCGTCAGCATCGTCGCTGCCCAGGACGATTCCGCCCAGCGAAGCGCCAGGTCGCACTTCGCCCGCACCGATTCTGCTGATAGGCGTGAGGTAGAAATCGGTCGCCAGGGCATCCGGTGTTCTGTTGGCCGTGTCGGCCCCGTTCAGCAGCCGAGCCTTGATTTCGCGAGGGCCGGCCCCTGGAAGTACTTGCATCACGAGGGCGGCGGAACCGCTCACTGTCGGGGCGGCACCCGAGGTTCCACCAAAGCTGGTCTCGGCGTCGCCGGTACCAACCTCCGCCGACAACCACGCACCAGGGGCGCCGATGTCGGGCTTGATGAAGCCACCGTCAACTTCCGGACCGCGGCTCGATGTGCCGACCATTGTGTTGGTGAGCGAGATCGCTTGGTTCGGATCGAACATTGAGGCGGTCTGTCCCAACACTGCAAGCAGCGCAACACCTGACTCGTCGGAGACCACAACAGTCGGGACCGAGGGATCACCACCACCATATGAGAACGAGGGCGGGGCGCCTGCCCGGTTGTTGTAGATGATCACTCCGACCGCGCCCTGCTGGCGGGCGGCATCGACTTTCAACGTGACGGAGCAGACGCCTCGGGCGATCACGGCGATCCGCCCGAGGACTCCTGGGCCGACGTCTGCGGGGGTACACCCGGTGGCCACAGCTGGCGCCGCCAAGGTGGCGACGATCGCCGTCGCCGGCAATGGCGACCATGTCTGGTATACGGCGTTGTTGATGGTGGGGCCGCCAGCGACGACCACGGGATACAGCTTGTCGTCGGGAAGCGCCGTCTGGGCCACCGAGATGACACCGGACGCTGTCGACGGCGAGCCGACCTTGAACGGCAAATCGCCCCCGTTGCCGGCCGAAGCGACGACGACGATACCGGCTCGAACCGCTCCCTCGAGAGCGCTCGACAGGTCGTCCTCCTCTTGGCCGTAGTCCGATCCCAGAGACAGGTTGACGAGGTCCATGCCGTTAGCGATGGCCCAGTCGACAGCGTTGAGCAGCGCCACGCCGTCACACGAAGTGGCGACCGCCGAGCAGACACGAACACCGTAGAGGTCGACCCCCGGCGCTATACCGGTATGCAAGCCATCGGCGCTCTTGCCTCCGATGATGTCCGAGACGTGCGTGCCGTGACCTTCGAAGTCGATCGGGTTCGGATCCTCAGATCGAGCCCCGACTGGCCAGACTTCACCAACGAAGTCGAAACCACCCTTGACCTTTGGCGCCGTGGAGCCGAACAGGTCGGCACACGCGCCGACCGGCGCCGCGTCGTACGCATGGTTGTCAGTCAAGCCGGTGGGGTCGCCGAAGTAGCACTCGTTGTAGCTCTCGATCGTGCCAGGACCACCCAGGTTACGGTGAGTGAAGTCGACACCGCTATCGAGCACCGCCACCTTCACACCAGTGCCGTCAACACCGGAGCCACGCAGGCCCGATGCGCCGAGGTACTCCACTGCTTGCTCCAGCGATCCGCTGCCAACCGCACTCACGTCGAGCGAGTACGTATGCACCGGCTTGACCGAGACAACACCGGGGACTGCTGCCAAGCTCTGCAACTGCGAAGCGTCGATCTGTACCATCACGGCGTTGAGCGCCTGGTCAACTCGCCCCAGCTCGGTGGCCCCCAGCTGCGCGGCAGTTGCGCTGACCGAGTTCTGCTGGGACTCGATGCTCGCTTCGCGGGCAAGTTCGTCGGTGCCGCTGCCTCCGCTGGCGATGACGTCGGCGACGGGCGCCGTCGAGAGTCGAACGACGACTTCGACCGGTCCCGTTTTTCCATGCAGACCTGGACTGATCGCCCCGCTCGGCGCCGGCCTGTCGGCTCCATCATCTGCCGTCACGGGTGAAATCGGCACCAGGAGCGCCCCGATCGACAATCCGGCTAACACGGCCATTCGTCTCATGTTGTCTCCCTGGAAATCACGCCGCAGCGGGTGGCTGGACTCGGGAGGGACCTCCCGTGAGTGCTCAGCACCGTACTGCAGACCCATTCGGAAGAGAAGAGCCGAGTAAGAGAATGTACGAAATGTATTTTCCGATAACCGGCCCCGACAATCCGCCGAGCCTGTCCCCATAGTCTCTCTCTATGTCGAACCCGATGGAACGAGACGTCGCCGAGTTCGTCATCGGCATCAGCCACGAACTCGCTGCCTTAAGCGGCAAGGATCCCCCAGCGCATACTGCGGACGCGGTCATCGAAGCCAGCAACCTGGTCGCTGCCATCATCGCCGCCGACGGCCGGTTGACCGACTCCGAACTCGACGCATACCTCGATTCGATCGGTCCACTGCTCGATCCACCGTTGATCACCAGCGCGTCACACGTCCGCGAAACCGATCTGTTCAGCAGGCGCGAAGAATGGCTCGCCGAGCCCAGCGTGTTGTTCGACCTCTTGGTCAAGGCCGACGGCAGGCACGGCACCCGCCGCAGCAACCGCTACTACGAGTTGGCGATGCGCCTGGCCCATGTGACGGCGGCCACCGACCTGGTTCCATCGGCTGGCGAGCTGGATGCGATCGATGCATATCGCGCCCGACTGCTGGAGGCGATCGACGCGGCGGGCGTTCCTCGTCCCGGGCAGCCGGATCCGACACCGCAGCGGGCCAGTCCAACCGGCGCCGCGCCGGCGCCGAAGGCGACGGCAACATCGGAGCCGGTCGCACCGGCACCCGAGTCCACTCTCCCGCCGGCGCGATCCGTCGACGATGTCATGGCAGAGCTCGACGCATTGATCGGTCTCGCCAATGTCAAGGCCGAGGTTCACCGACTGACCAGCATGTTGCAAGTGCAACAGATACGCGCCGAGCGGGGTCTGCCGGTGATCGAGACCAGTCACCACCTCGTCTTCACCGGCAATCCTGGAACCGGCAAGACCACGGTGGCGCGTCTGCTCAGCCAGATCTTCCGCGCCGTCGGCGTCGTCGACAAGGGTCACCTCGTCGAAACCGACCGATCAAAACTCGTCGCCGGGTTCGTTGGCCAGACCGCGCTGAAGACTCTCGAAACATTGGAGGCGTCCCTCGGTGGGATGCTGTTGATCGACGAGGCATACGCGCTGGCACGCGGCGGCGACAACGACTTCGGACGCGAGGCGATCGACACACTGGTCAAGTTCATGGAAGATCACCGCGATGATCTGGCCATCGTCGCTGCGGGATACACCGAGGAGATGGGCGACTTCATCGATGCCAACCCTGGCCTGAAGAGCCGCTTCACTCGCACGATCTCGTTCCCCGACTACACCGACGACGAGCTGGTCGACATCTTCTTGGCGCTCGGCGACAAGAGCCAGTACTCGTGCTCCGACGACGCGCTCGCTCGAGTGCGCCACTTCATCAGCGCCGAGCCGCGCACACGTGGTTTTGGCAATGCCCGCTTCGTGCGCAACCTGTTCGAAACCGCCATCTCCCATCAGGCGCAGCGGGTCGCTCCGCTCAGCGATCCCAGCGACGAACAGCTCACAACCCTGACCGCGGCCGACATCGCCGCGGTCGATGCCTGACCAGCGATTACCCTGCTCGTCATGAGGCTTAGGCCATGACTGCAACCATCGTGGTCATCGTTGCCGCCGCAATGGTTGCGCTCGCCGTCGTGCTGCGCCGCCGACGACGGCCCACAGAACGAACGATCGCCATCGACCCGTTCGTGCTCAGTGATCCGTGGCGTCGACATGTCAGCGCGGCGCAGACAACCCAACGGCGCTACACCGAAATCGTTGGCGAAATGCCGGCCGGGCCGTTGCGGTCGAACATGCAGTCGATCACCCGACAGGTGCAACGCGGCGTCGAGGAGTGTTGGTTCATCGCCAAACGGGGCGACGAACTCGACGCAGCACTCACTCGCCTCGATGGTCCGTCGCTGCAGCGTCGCTTCGACGTCTCTACCGACGAGTCGACCAGGGTGTCGCTGCAAGCGCAGCTCGATTCTGCGCAGCGAATTCGAACGACTCGCGACGACACCGACCAGCGGCTGCGGTTGTTGAGCACTCGCCTCGGCGAACTCGTTGCCCAGGCCGCAGAGGTCAGTGTCGGCGCCGACACGACCAGTGATCTGGGTAGCGCCGTCGACGACGTCGTCACCCAACTCGAATCGCTGCGCTTAGCGGTCGAAGACATCAACAACCAGCGCCCGGGTAGCGCAGGGCAGGCATCCCCATCGCCGTGAGCAGCCTGCTGCGCTCGAACGTGACCGTTGCAGCCGGGACGGCCGTCTCGCGGATCACCGGCTTGGCCAGGGTCGCCGTGCTCGGGATCGTCCTCAGCCAAGGCCCGGTCACCGACGCATACGACCAGGCCAACGGCACACCGAACATGATCTACGAGCTGCTGCTCGGCGGCGTGCTGTCGGCCACCCTGGTGCCATTGTTCACGCGTCTGCACGACGACGACGATGACGAAGCGACATCGGCCGTCATCTCTGTCGCGATCGTCGTGCTCACTTGGGTCACGGCTATCGCCGTCGCCGCCGCCCCGCTGATCTTTCGGATGTACTCACTGCTCACCTCCAGCGAGGTCGACGCCGACCAGTATCGAGCAGCCGGCACATTGCTCACCCGGATCTTTCTCGTCCAAATCTTCTTCTACGGCCTCAACGCCATTGGTGCCGCAGTTCTCAACGCTCGCCGTAGGTTCTTCGCCGCCGCCTGGGCACCGGCGTTGTCGAACGTCGCGATCATTCTCTCGCTCCTCCTCGTGCCGGGCACGGTCGACGGGCGCATTCCCCAACTCGACGACGTCATCAACAACGACAAGCTCCGCTGGACATTGGGACTCGGCGCGACGATCGGCATCGCCGTGATGGCACTGGCGCTGCTGCCTGCGCTGGCCCATGCCAAGCTGCGATTTCGCTTCAACCCCGCCTTCGGGCACCCGGCAGTCAGGAGCATGCGGTCATTGTCGGGTTGGGCGTTGGGCTACGTGGTCGCAAACCAAGTTGCGATCATCGTGATCCGCAACCTGCTGCGCGGCGGTTCCGGCGACGAGGATGCGTACACGAAGGCGTTCACGTGGTTCGTACTCCCGCACGGTCTGCTGGCAGTGTCGATCGCCACCACCTTCCTGCCCGAGTTGTCGAGCGCGATCAAGCACCGCGACCGGCAGACGGTGCTCGACAGATCGTCTTTGGGAATTCGTCTCATCGCACTGGTCACGCTGCCAGCCGGGTTCGGGTTGTTCGTGCTGCGACGGTCGGTGGTCGGCGCGGCGTTCCAGCACGGCAAGTTCACCGCCGACAACGCACTCAACACATCGCGGGCCCTGGCCGGCTTCGCCCTCGGCCTGGTCGGATTCTCGATCTACCTCTTCGTGCTTCGGGTTTTCTATGCACACCAGGATGCGCGCACACCGTTCGTCATCAATGTCGGTCAGAACCTGTTGAACGTCGTGCTGGCACTGCTCTTTGTCGGGCGCTGGGGGCTACTCGGTCTTGGCGCGGCCTTCGGGCTGTCGTATCTGATCGCCTCGACGTGGGCACTGCAGGTGCTGCGCTACAAGCTGCCGGCCTTCCCGTGGCAGTCGATGCTGAGCAGCCTGTGGCGAATGGCACTTGCCTCGATCGTGATGGCCGAGGTCGTCTGGGTTGTCGCCGGATTGGTCGGCGCCAACTCGGGTTCTGGTGCCATCGCCCGCGTCGTGGTATCGACAGTCGTCGGGGCCGTCACCTACGTGGGGATGCTGCTGGTGCTGCAATCACCCGAGCTCGACGAGGCCCGTTCCCACCTGCGGCCAGCGCCGACTTCGACCACGGCGGACTAGCATCTGCCCTCATGTTCAAAGCTCTCCGGAAATGGTGGAAGTACTTCGGTGCCAAACTCAATCGCAACTTCGACAGTCGGGCCGATCCCGCTGTGCAGCTCGAGCAGGCACTCGCCGAAGCGCAGGCCCAGCACAGGCGGCTGAAGGAGCAGGCGGCCAACGTCATCGCCAACCAGAAGCAAAGCGAGCTGCGCCTGAACAGCAAGATGGCCGAGCTCGAGAAGCTCAACGCCAATGCCCGTCAGGCGTTGATGATGGCATCCGACGCGCAGAAGGCCGGCGACGCGGCCAAGGCCGCTCAGTACAACGGCGCCGCCGAGACCATCGCCAACCAATTGATCCAGGTTGAAAAAGACGTCGAAGGTTTGAAGACCATGGTCCTCGATTCGGCGAAAGCATCCGATCAGGCCAAGGCTGCAGTGCAGCAAAACAGTCGGATCCTGCAGCAGAAGCTGGCCGAGAAGAACAAGCTGCTCTCGCAGCTCGAGCAGGCCAAGATGCAAGAAGAGATGAACAAAGCCATGTCGCAGCTGCAAGAGACTGTGGGCGATGACGTGCCAACGCTGACCGAAGTGCAGCAGAAGATCGAAGCGCGTTACGTGAAGGCGAAGGCTTCATCCGAGTTGCAGGAAACGTCGGTGGAGTCACGCATTCTCGAAGTCGAGCAGGCCACGGCCAATGTCGAGGCTCACAGCCGTCTCAGCGAACTGCGTGCCGAGCTGGGTCTCGATGCCCCTGCCACGGCGCCGGCAGTTGCGGCTGCGCCGGCCGAGAAAGAGCAGAAGCCCGCTACCAGCTAGCCCGTTACGTCAGCAGCACGAGGTCATCGCGATGAATCACCTCGTGAGCAACGTCGGAAGGCAGGTCGCCGGTGCGCTTGCCGAGAATTCCGCGCAGGGTCGCGGCACCACTCAGCACCATGCCCCTGGCCACGAGCGCATTGGATGTATCGCGCACCTCGACGACGTCGCCCTCGTCGAAACTACCTGTCACTGCTGTCACGCCAGCGGGCAGTAGCGACGTGCCACGCTCGACCAGCGCTCGACGCGCACCGTCGTCGACACTGACCACGCCGTCGACCTGACTGGCGAAGCCGATCCATAGCTTCCGGGCAGCGAGTCGACGGGTACCTGGCTGAAAGGTGGTCCCCACCAGATCGCCGGCAGCTGCGTCGATCAGCACATTGGCTTGATTCGCGGCGGCGATCACCGCCCGCGTGCCCGACCACGAGGCCATCTTCGCGGCGGCAAGTTTCGACGCCATGCCACCACTGCCCCGAGTCGAGCCAGTAACGCCGGCCGAGACCATCAGCAGCGGATCGTCGGCAAGAACCTCGCGGATCAATTCTGCTGTTGGATCGGTGTTGGGATCGGCGGTGAACAGGCCGGGGGTATCGGTGAGCAGCACCAACAAGTCGGCATTGACGTTGTGGGCGACGAGCGCGGCGATGCGGTCGTTGTCGCCATACCGCAGTTCGTGACTTGCCAGCGCATCGTTCTCGTTGATGATCGGGATGCAGCCCAGCTCGATCAGGCGCAGGAGTGTCTGTCGGGCGTGCAAGTACTGCCGACGATCGACGAAGTCGTTCGGCACCAGCAGTACCTGGGCGGCAACCAGGCGATGCCGAGCCAGCGATCGGTTGTACGTGCCCATCAGCCGGCTTTGCCCGGCCGCCGAGATGGCCTGCAACGTCGGCATGTCGGTCGGCCTGGCCGACATGCCCAACGCGGCGACGCCGGCCGAAACCGCGCCCGATGACACCAGAATGACCTCGTGCCCATCGGCGCGAAGAGCCGCAAGCTGATCGCACACCGAATCGACAACCGCATCGTCGATCACTCCCAATGCGTCGGTGATCGACGACGTTCCGATCTTGGCTACCAGCCGCACTCAGGCCTCCTGCTGGTACTCGAAGCTGAAGCTGGCGACCCAGATGATGTCGCCGTCCTGCGCGCCAGCGCGGGCCAGGATTCTCGGGACGCCGAGCCGCTTCATCTGAAAGTCGATGTACGACAACGCTTCGGGCGTGGTGACGTCGTTGAGAGCCACGACGCGTTCGACCTGTCGGCCGATCAACCTGAACTCGTGCTCGCCGACCCGCTCGACGCGCCCCCCTTCGGCATCGGGACGGATGATGACCAAACCAGCGTTCGCAGGCTGCTCGCTGCGGGCCTCGTGCACCAACGCCGCCAGGCGTCCGACGAGGTCGCGCACGCCATCACCTGTCACTGCGGAGATCCGGATGCCTGGCCAGTCGGCAACGGCGATGTCGGCCTTGGTGCCCACAACGACCCGTGGACGCTCGAGCAGCTCGGGCCGATACTCGCCCAGCTCGTGCAGCAGAATGCGCTCCTGCTCCTCCGGTGACGCCTCGTCCACGGCGGCGAGATCCAACATGACGCACAGCACGCGGGCACGTTCGATGTGCCGCAGGAACTGATGCCCGAGACCCTTGCCCTCACTAGCCCCCTCGATCAACCCAGGGATGTCGGCGACGACGAAGTCGGTGTGCTCGTCGATCTTGACAACCCCGAGATTGGGTTCGAGGGTGGTGAACGGGTAGTCGGCTATCTTCGGCTTGGCTGCGCTGATGACGCTGATCAAGGTGCTCTTGCCCACGTTGGGGAAGCCGACTAGGGCCACATCGGCCATCAGTTTCAGCTCGAGCTTCAGCCAACAATCCTGGCCATGCTCGCCCTGTTCGGCGAACGATGGCGCCCGCCGCTTGTTCGACAGGAACTTGCCGTTGCCTCGACCTCCGCGGCCGCCGGCCGCGCTCAGCCAGCGATCGCCGTGGTTGGCCAGGTCTGCCAGCAGTTCGCCGGTGTACAGGTCACTGGCAACGGTGCCTTCCGGGACCGCGACCTCCAACGACTCGCCGCGCTTACCGTGCTGGTCCTTGCCTTTGCCGTGCACGCCGTCCTTGGCACGGCGGTGCGGGTGATCTCGGAATGCGAGCAGCGAGGCGACATTGCGATCGGCTACCAGCCAGACATCGCCGCCTTTGCCGCCGTCTCCACCATTCGGTCCGCCCATGGCCTCGGGACCCTCACGACGGAACGACACGCAGCCGGCACCACCATCGCCGCCGCGTACATTCAGTTGCGCTTCATCGACGAACCCGCTCATAGGACCTCTTGAGGCTATCTGGCGATGCCAACGGGCGAGCCGGAGTTGTTCGGTACTCTGGTCTGATGGCCGAGTTGGGCGAGCGAGCAGAGCGATGGGCGTCGACGATGCACGGCCACGCAGACGGCGCTATCGCCTTCGCCCATGCCAACTCGTGGGCCGGAAGTGGCTCGAACCAACTGGTCACCCGAGAGGGCCGCGAGGAGGCAGAACACCACTCGCTGTCTCGGCTGGCCACCAATGCCATCGGTGCTGGCCTGCGGGCAATCGACGAGGCCCCCGATCCGTGGCGAACCTGCTTCGAACGTGACCGCGACCGCATTCTGCACGCAAGTGCGTTTCGACGCCTGGCAGGCAAGACACAGGTCTTCGTGTTTCCCGACGACCACCAACGAACACGGCTGACCCATGCACTGGAGGTTGCCCAGGTGGCCACATCGATCGCCAGGACACTCGGGCTCAACGTGGCCCTGACCGAGGCAATCGCACTCGGTCACGACTGCGGTCACGGTCCCGGCGGGCACGCCAGCGAAGACGCCCTCACGCCCTTCGTCGAGGGCGGATATGACCACGCGGTCTGGGGTGCCGACGTCACATTGACGCCACTCAACCTGTGTTCCGAAACACTCGACGGCATCCGCAACCACTCGTGGTCGCGGCCAGCGCCGATGACACCGGAGGGCGAAGTGGTCAGCTGGGCCGACCGCATCGCCTACGTGTGCCACGACTTCGAGGATGCCGTGGCGGCACGGATCGTGAGACCCGAGGCACTGCCGGCGATCGTCCGCGACCGGTGTGGCGAACGTCGCAGCCAACAACTCGGGGCGTTCATCACGGCGATGATCAACGCCGCGAGCCAGAACGGGCGCGTCGGAATGACGGCTGACGCGGCCGAGGCACTGGCCGCTTTCCGCAGGTTCAACTACGACAACGTGTACCTGCGCCCAGCCTCGCAGGCACAGGCTCGATCCGTGATTACGCTGCTACAGGCGTTGGTTGAACATTACGCGGCACATCCGCACATGCTTCCCGATGCCGGCGAGGTCGAGCCCGGGAGTGCTGCAGCGCTGCACGATGCTGTCGCGTATGTCGGCGGCATGACCGACCGATTCGCCTGCCGCCAAGCCGTCGTATTGCTTGGATGGGACGCCGCTCAACTGCCGCAAGGCATCGACACGCATCTCT